>JAQYWL010000185.1 GCA_030145035.1 Desulfobacteria bacterium
CGGGCAGGGCGGGCCTGGTTTATAGTCATAATAGGCTGATCCGGGCAGCTAGCATCCTACACGCTTCGCAGGCTAATCTGAGCACGTAGCGCCCCTGGCCCAGACCGGGTTTGCTTAGCATCAGCATTTTCGATTCGCTGTCGCACCAGGGCGGGCAGGGCGGGCTTTACGCACTTTCAGTGATTAGGAGGCTTAAAATGGCTGAAATTAATATCGTAAAAACCGATTCCAGGGGACGTGTCACGCTTCCTGCCCCTTTTCGCTCTGAACCGCTTTTTGAATATGTGATTGAAGGGGACCAGATCACCCTGTACCCTGTACGAACGGTCAGAAAATACCCGGACATGTCCGATTTGCCGGCCGAAAAACTCCCTGCTGGTTGGGTAAAGCAAGAAGAGGAAGTGAACAAGGATACTCGTAAGGGGATATCGGCCCGCACGCCGACCGAAGCACTTAAGGCTATGAAGAAATAGGCCATCATGTCTGGAAAAGCCCCTCCCTTCAAACTCTTTTTTGAGATCGTCTTTCTTGAAAGCTATTCTCGCCTTGAGCTACGCGAAAAGAAGGCTATTGACAAAGCTGTCAAACTACTGGCAGCCAATCCGAGGCACCCTTCGCTGAACGTCCACAAGGCTAAGAATGTGACTGCCAAATATCCTGTGGGTGGAAATGATGTATTCATCACCTACGCTACAAAAAACCTGAGACTCACCTTTGAATACGGTCCGGAGCCGGGCATGATTGCGCTCCGCAATTGTGGACCCCACGACAAGTGCGAAAAAAAGATGTGATCGGATACCAGAAGATGGAAAAACTGCAGGAAAAACGGGTCAGGTGATCTAAGGGTCGAGAACAGGGACGGGTTTGCGTTTATGCGTTTCTTCCGATGTCGAGAAGCAGGTGCTTTTCGGCTGACGCTTGATTGGTGCATGCCAAGCTTGTTGGCAACTGACGTGGTACTGATCCCCAATTCCTTTACGGCTAATAGCAAAGCAGGCTACGGGCTTTTACACGTTGCGCTTGCTTGCCAGGAAACAAAATCTCTCGGGGTTTCATATCGAAAAGCTCTTGCTAGAATGTTGAAATGTCACGGACCCCTATTTCTTATTTTGATGGATTTTCCGATGAAGAGGCTTGGGCTCTTCTTTCCACGAGATCTTCAAAGGCTGCTTTAACCTAGCGTCGGATTTCATTCAGCGAGAATCCACTCGGAGGCAATGAGTGAGCAAAAGCACGGCCGGGATGAAGCTGATCCCACACGGATTTCTTTTGCTTCGCACGGCCCTTGCCTGGGTCATGAATTCCAAAACCTTCAATAATGGTGTTCCAAATTGGCAAGTATTTCTCAATAAGCAAAGATTCAGCTAAAGAAATCCATATGTCATCGACAACCAGATAGCGGCAGCTGAATTCTATTAGCTGAAGATTATTTGCTTGCTTGCTCGATTTCGCATGCTGTTTCAACCTTTGGTAAAGTACTTTTCCTGGAGAAGCCTCTAATCCGAAACCACCTTTTCTGGATCCTGGAGGATTGGCTTTTCCTACGTAAATTGGGTATTCAGTGGAACATATAGGTCTGTAGAGAGCGAAATCACCTTCAAAATAGATGGCATAAATCCCGGCACCTTCAAAGGCCTGATCTGGCGGCAGACTTTCTCGTGGTTGTTCCAATAAAGCATGCACAATGCTTTCTGCCAGACGACGCTTTTCCAGCGGGTTGTAAGGTTTGTGATCCTGCTGTCTCGTCATTTTTCGAATCACCTGTTTACATAACAGTTCCCCTGTAAACGCTTTTCACTAAAAGGTGAAGTGGCTTTACTTCTTGCGGATGATAGCCGCATATTCATAAAGGGTAGCTCTGTTGTTCTGTCCATAACGGACTGCTGACTGCGTTATACTGGCGCCAACTCTTTTAGTCCGTATGCACTGCATCCCCACGACTTCGAATCCAACATGCTTGGCGATATCGGCGAGTATCGATTCAGTCTTGATTTCGTGGCCCTGAATGATGGAATTGCCTATAACAATCACACCAACCCCCCTTCGCTTAAGGCAACGTTTAGCGGTAGTGAGAAAGCGATGGCAATCATTGAAATAGGTAGTGACATAGTTTGCCCAGCCAGCACCGCCATACACACCTTTCTCGCGGCGAGTGTTGCGTAAAGTGATAATCATTTTTTGCAGTGCCGGATGCTCGAAGCCCATCGGTATTGGTGCCTTCCCACGTACCGTTTGCCAAAACTTTCCGACATTTGCTTCTTCCAAAATCTTGAGGTCGCTGCTGCAAGAAACGAGGGAAAGCCAGAATAGTTGGGGGCGCGTATTTCGTACATAATGATAATTGTTCATATAGGGTGGGGAGGTAACCATCAAATCTACGGAGTTTGCAGGCAAGCATGATTTGGAAGCCATGAAATCCTGGTTGTAGATTTGCCGTTGATATGTATTATCAAGATTGCCAATCTCGTCTTTTACCCAACGAATGTCGCTTACCATTTCATGGAGCTTTCGAAGGATGATGCCATGAACATCAGCGTTTTTAATGATTGGCTTACCTGCAGCGGGCCGGGTGCTGAGACTCGGCTCGTAGCTATAATTCGAGAAACTAACCATCACCGAACCAAAAGCCACCCGAAAAATGTCGGCAATATCCGGATCTTGGATGCCATTCATGAACTCCAGAAAAGCATGGACTTGCCACATTATGTGCTGACTGAAGAACGGAATACGACTCTTAAAACCATCAGGAGACCAGTTACGAACCGGTGAATGAGACTTGGCTGAATAAAGTCTGTAATTTTCACAAAACGCTTCCAGTTCTTTCAAGTCAATCAAGGGTGCATTAAGTTTTACACGGCAAGCAAGAGCTGCATAAGGGTTGATTTCGAAGCCAACTGTATGGAAACCGTTGAGCATAGCAACGGTAAGTGTGGTCCCTGCTCCAGCAAACGGATCTAGAATGCTTGCCCTATATTTACCTTTGGAATATGGACACACAGCAGTTAGCGTATACAACCCAGTAGGAGACCTTTGAATAATCACTATCTTGCCATGAATAAGACGCATAATCATTTCGTTTTACTATACACTAATTTGACCGGGAGTGCATTATCCCAAATTTTTCAAGGGTATTTGGAAATCGTTACGAGTCCTGTCATTGCGAGCGATAGCGAAGCAATCTCTTGGTGAGGGGATTGCTTCGTCGCTTCGCTCCTCGCAATGACATCCTGTGAACCTTGCGAAATTCGGGATTATTCAAGGGCCTCGATGCTAACTGCTAAGAGTCAATAATCTATTTACCTTTTTGGTTATTGAGGAAAGTATCAATACAATCTTCAACAAATTGCGAAGAGAAACCGGCGATCCATGGAACCCAACGGTGAATCGGAAGGTTCTTGTTTTCAGCAAATGCAGGATCTCTGAAACCATTTCTTTGATCGCTTTTCAAGTTGAAGTCAAAGCTTGACTGTCCATTGGGCTTCGCTTTACGTAGTGCTTTTCTATAGGTTGACTGCCCTTCAGAAATCCTTCCTTCAAGTGGAATAACCTGTGTATACTCTATGAATGGCTTATTTTGATTACGTCGAGCAGGCATCTTCTTGACTCGAATAAATGTATTGGGACTATTTACAATCAATCAGATTGATACTCCATCCCTGATTATCTTTCAATCGAATATGCTTCATTTTGGGCTTTTGAACTGACAATTTCCGCTTGCAAAGCAAACAAACCTATATGAGTTTCCCATAAACGTTCAGACGGATAAAAAAAAGCAAGGTGTCAGACCTACACATTTGACAAAACATCAGATTTTGTAAAAAGTGTAGGTGACCCCGTGGTTTCTCCGCAGGTATCCGCAAGATCATCGAGGTGGATCTGGAGATTATGCTCCATTTGGCCTCGCTCATGGAGCGGCACTTGGAAGAATTCCAGGTGAATCGCCCTGTGAGAATTGTGGAGGAATTTGCCCGCACCCTTGAAAAAGAAATAGATTATACCATCGAGGCCTCCCACATAGAGCGATTTGCCC
>JAQYWL010000220.1 GCA_030145035.1 Desulfobacteria bacterium
GAGTGATGGAGTAATGGAGTGATGGAGTGATGGAGTAATGGAGTAATGGAGTAATGGAGTAATGGAGTGATGGTTTTGGAGGAATAAAAAGAACAATTTTTTCCACTTTTGCTACCCGGTAATCCAGTACTCCAATACTCCATCACTCCCTGTCGGTGCTATAGACAAATTGCCACCAAAACATCAATACTTACAAGAAGTTGTAGAAGTCCCGAGATATGCTTATGGAGGCGAGTTACAACATCCTGGTGATTGACGATGACGCGTTCATGCGGGACGCCTGTCTCCAGACCCTCACTAAACATGATCACAGCGTCAGCCTGGCGCAAAGTGGTCGTGAAGGGGTCTCCCTGCTCGAAAAATGGTCATTTGACCTTATCCTCCTCGACTTGAAGATGCCCGGCGAAGACGGGCTATCTGTCCTGGCGAAGATCAAGGACCTGGATCCTGAGACCATGGTCGTCATGATCACGGGATACGGGTCCATTGAAACGGCTGTTCAGGCGATTAAGCTGGGGGCCTTTGACTTCATAGCCAAGCCCTTCACTCCAGAGGAACTACTCAAATTAGTCAACCGGGTATTGAGAGACCGTCGCCTGACCATCGAAAACCTGTATCTCAAGCAAAGCCTAAAACAGGAAACCCCGCACACCGAAATGATCAGTAAAAGCCCTACCATGGAAAAGGTCAAAGAGATGATAGCCATGGTTGCCCCCACAGACAGTACGGTTTTGGTTCAGGGGGAAAGTGGTACAGGTAAAGGGCTTGTAGCCCGCAAAATCCACGAAATGAATCGGCGGCGGCGACACCCTTTTATATCGGTAGATTGCGGCTCTTTGGTGAGTACCCTGTTTGAAAGTGAACTTTTTGGTCATGTCAAAGGGGCCTTTACAGGCGCAGATACAACCCAATACGGAAAATTTGAGATGGCCCACGGGGGGACCCTATTCTTTGATGAGATATCCAACATAAGCTTGGAGATCCAGGCCAAGCTCCTCAAGGCGGTGGAAGAAAAGTGCATCTCTAAGGTGGGAGATCACAAGGTCGTCAAAGTCGATGTCCGCCTTATATCGGCCACGAACCGGGATCTTCAAAAGGCCATCACCGAGCGACTCTTTCGTGAAGACCTGTTCTTTCGACTTAACGTGGTCTCCATACACATGCCGCCTCTGCGGGAGCGTAAAGAAGATATCCCATTGCTGGTGAATCACTTCTTAGACAGGTTTAGCAGGAGACAGGGAAAACCGATTGAGGACCTTTCCCCAAATGCTATGAAGGCACTCACAGAATACCGATGGCCCGGCAATGTCCGGGAACTGGAGAATACTGCGGAGCGGCTGGTGGTCTTTGCACGAGACAGTACCATTACCACACAGGACCTTGTCTATTCCAATACAGTGCTATCGAGTGTGCTTACAAGGGAACCGCTTCGCCTGGAGGAAATGGAACGCCTGCACATTATGAAGGTCCTTCAGCGCACGGAGGGGAATAAGAGCCAGGCTGCCCGATTGCTCGGTATTGACCGCAAGACACTCAGAATCAAGATGAAAAAATATGAAATTATATAAAATCGCGCAGCGATTTTATCCCTTATCCAGAATCTCCCTTATCCTATCAGACAATTCTTTCATGCTAAACGGTTTCTGAATAAAGTCGTTACATCCTCGTTTCAAAATCCCGGTAGCTTCGCTATCAATGCTGTAGCCGCTCGAAAGGAGCACCTTGACATTGGGGTTGATCTCCTTCATCCGGTCATAGACCTCACCACCACTCATGTCCGGCATGATCATGTCCAGGATAACCATATCAATCCGGTTCTTATTTTTCTTATAGACATCTATAGCCTCTTTGCTGCTCCTGGCCAGCAACACCTGGTAGCCCATTGCTCTGAGCATGTCCCGGCCAACATCAATAATGATATCCTCATCATCTACAAAAAGAACCGTCTCTGTACCATTCAGGATCTCATCAGAGAGCTTCTTTTCCGGTATTGTTATCGCCTTTTCGGAAGCCGGCAGATAAATGTCAAACGTGGTTCCCTTGCCCTTTTCACTGTACACGTCGATGATGCCACCATGATTTTTGATGATACCATAAGCAGAAGCAAGACCCAGGCCCGTTCCCCTGCCCATCTCTTTGGTGGTAAAAAACGGCTCAAATATCCGCCTTTGAGTCTCTTCGTCCATACCTAGTCCGGTATCGGCCACAGATATTTTCACATACTTGCCCAGCTCCACCATAAAAGGCCTGGTGAAGTTTTCATCAAGCGTGACGTTTTCCGTTTGAAGGTAAAGCTCCCCGCCCCCGGGCATGGCCTGCCAGGCGTTGACATAAAGATTTAGCAGTACCTGGTGAATCTGACCCGAGTCTACTTCCACGATCCAGATGTCTTTCTGATATTTTCCGTAAATCGCGATCTCCTTTTTGGTGCGGCCGAACATCTCAGAACTCTTCTCGATGATCTCGTTTAGATCCGTCGGTCTGACCTCGTACTTGCCGCTTCTAGCAAAACCCAGGAGTTGTTTGGTAAGATCTGCCCCCCTTTGAATCAAATCCTCTATCCCCTTGAGATGTTCAAAATGGAGATGGGCAGAATCAATACCCAATAATATCAAAGAAATTCGCCCCTGAATGCCCATGAGCAGGTTGTTAAAATCATGCGCAATACCGCCGGCAAGGGTTCCGATCGCTTCCATCTTCTGGGCCTGCTGGAGTTGGGCTTCGAGGCGCTTGCGGTCGGAGGTGTCCCGAAAGACCAGCACAACGCCGCCGACGTCCCCTTTGTCATATCTGATCGGCGCGCCACTGTCATCAATAAGTGTTTCTGTTCCGTCTTTTGCTATCAATACCGTATGATTCGCAAGCCCCACGACAACACCTTCCCGGAGCACCCTCTCTACAGGATCCTGGACCGGTTCATGTGTTTGTTCATTTACAATATTAAAAACATCTCTCAGAGGTCTCCCCGCAGCGTCTTCCTCCTTCCATCCGGTCAACGACTGGGCAACCGGATTCATGAATGTCACGCAACCCTTTGCGTCCGTCGCAATCACTGCATCGCCGATGCTGCTGAGTGTTGTAGAAAGCCATTCCTGGCTCTCTCTTAATTTCTTCTCCATTTTGTGTTTGTAGAGAGCCATCTCAACCGACGTGAGTAACTCTCTATCTTCAAATGGTTTGATAATATATCCAAACGGCTCAGTTATTTTTGCCCGTTCTAAGGTCTTTTCATCTGCATAGGCCGTCAGATACACAATC
>JAQYWL010000096.1 GCA_030145035.1 Desulfobacteria bacterium
ACCCTTGGAGTCGCACTTATTGATTCCGACCATAATGTCATCATGACGAACCCGGCACAAGGCAAGATACTCAATAAACCTATAAGTGAGCTTGTCGGCAAGAAGTGTTTCCGCGAATTCGAAAAACGAGAGGCGATTTGTCCCCATTGTCCTGGAGTCCAAGCAATGGCCACTCGTCAGCCGACAGAGGTCGAGACTGAAGGTATCAGAGATGACGGCAGCCGTATTAGCGTGAAAGTTCGTGCTTTTCCAACCTTCGGAAAAGGTGGCAGGGTGACAGGATTCGTAGAGATTGTGGAGGATATCACTGAAAAAAGGAAGCTTAGAGCGGAACTCCAGCATGCCCAGAAGTTAGAGGCGATTGGTACGTTGGCCGGTGGCATTGCCCACAACTTTAACAATCTGCTCATGGCCATCCAGGGAAATGTCTCTTTGATGCTATTCGATATCGATTCCACACACCCCCATCATGAATTTCTGACAACCATAAAAGATGAGATTAAGGACGGAGCCCAGTTGGCCAAGCAGCTTCTGGGATATGCCAGGAAAGGCCAATACTATGTCAAGCCCTTAGACCTTAACCAATTAGTGGAACAGGCCTCTGAGTCCATTGGCGGAGCAAGGAAGGAGATTTCGATCCATCGGGAGCTCTCAGAAGACTTGTTTGCCATAGAGGCAGACCAAAGTCAGATTCAACAGGCCCTTTTGAATCTGCTTGTAAATGCCGCGGATGCCATGTCTGGCGGTGGGAACCTCATCTTGAAGACCGCAAATGCCACTGACACGGATATGGAGGGAAAGGCGTATAATGTAAAGCCGGGAAACTATATCCAGCTAACAGTAACAGACTCTGGCAGTGGTATGGACAAAGAGACCCAGGAGCGCATATTTGAGCCGTTCTTCACTACTAAGGAGATGGGCAGAGGCACGGGGCTTGGGTTAGCTTCGGTTTATGGGATTATCAAGGGTCATGCCGGATACATTGATGTTGATTCTGGGCCTGGCCGAGGAACCACTTTTACCATTTATCTTCCTGCAACAGACAAAAAGGTTGAGAAAGCTGTCCAGCCTGCCGAGCAGATCGTCAAAGGAACGGGGACTATCCTTCTCGTCGATGATGAAGACAGGGTCATTGATGTAGGCACTAAGGTGCTAAAAAAATTGGGCTACACAGTGCTTGAGGCGAGAAGCGGTAAAGAAGCCATTGAGATTTACAAAGAGAATAAAGATAAAATCGCCCTTGTCCTTCTCGACATGATCATGCCAGACGTGGGTGGTGGAGAGGCCTACGACCGGATGAAAGAGATCAATCCTGATGTAAAGGTTCTCCTTTCAAGCGGATACGACATAGACAGTGAGGCAAAAAGCATATTGGCACGTGGTTGTGATGCTTTCATACAGAAGCCCTACAGTATGAAAGAGTTGTTTGTAAGAATAAGGGAGATTTTGTATAAGAAATAGGCGACCCACTGCATTGTCGACATCGCCTCTAAACAAACAACTCCCCCATATATTGTGTCAGTCAGATTTGGTCAAAAATGCGCGATCTCTGCTATGTATCTATAATTCAGCCCACCAGCAAAAGGTTTTGATATCATTTACAAATCTGCACTTATGATCTTTTCCGTTTCCAATAATGCGTTAGTTTCCCTAACGGTAATAGAATCCCGAATGGAGAACGGTGACATTCGTTCGGAAATTGCATAGAGGAATTATTAGGAGAAAAAATGGAGCCCAAAACACTTCACAAGCTCGGTTATGGAATGTATGTTGTCAGCTCAAAAAAGGACAATCGGATACTTGGAGGCAGAAGTTATTAACACTCTCGACGTGGGAACGCACGTTGTCTTTGTGGGGAAGGTTGTTGATGCTCAAATTCTTGAAGATGGAGAACCGATGACCTATGCCTATTACCACGAAGTAAGAGGTGGCAAGGCGCCAAAGGCAGCTCCAACATACATCGATCAAAAAAGAACAGAATAAAGAGGTGTGCCCGTGAAAAAAGTTGTTTCGTTTGCGTTTAACGGTGAACTTATGTGCTTTGTTATATCCGCCTTTGCGGGTTAGGAGGTTACAATGACCATTGATCGTGTTGTACTCGCATTATCTCTTATGGCCGGGGAGGTGGCATCCCTTTTACTCTCCAGGATAACCGTGTCCATCCTCTACTACCTGGACAAGCGATGGGAGTTTACACGCTAGTCATTTACCATTTACCATTTATCATTTACCATTACTCATTGGGCATTCCGCGGACAGAGATTGAGCTTTTTTGTGAGTCAGATGCCAGAAGGCGGATGTGGGATACCGGATGCAGGACGCTGCCTACTGACAACTCACAACCGACTATAACGACTACTCAACCACTCAACGAGGCCGGCAAACGCCTGCCAAGAGTAAAATGGATGGTGCAAAACGGAACAGCCGAGATCTTAAACGTGAGGTGCAAGATGCCGTCCCTTATCTTCTTCCATATCTGGGCTTTAAAGACGCCTCCCTAAGAGGCCTGGCGGCGTGGACACTGGGTTTGCTTGGGGCGGAGACGGCCCGGCCACAGCTTGAAGCCCTCTTAGGAGACGAGTCAGAGGTGTCGCTGTATATTAACGCCAGGTTGGTTCGTCGCCGCGTGAGCGACCTAGCCAAAGAGGCCCTGGCTACTATCACGCGCACAAAAAGGCCACTCACATTTTCAAGAAACAAACTACACAAGGAGGAAGGTTATGGCTGAGAGTGTTTACAAGATTATTGAATTGGTGGGAACAAGCGATGTTTCCTGGGAGCAAGCTGCCAAAAATGCTGTGGAGACTGCCAGCAAGAGTCTTAGGAACTTGAGAATCGCAGAGGTAAATAAACTTGACATGAAACTTGAGAATGGGAGAGTGGTCGCTTACCGTGCCAGGGTAAGTCTGTCGTTTAAATATGAATCTCACGACCAATGATTTAAGGGGGCAAGTACGTTCGATCAATAACATCGAGGCGCCGTGCCGGGACCACATTCTGTTACGGCTTGAACTTCTTGCTTGTCAGGGTGGAGGGAGCACCCCGAGGCCTTCCCGAAAGGCTAAGGAGCCTTGGGGCTGGAGTGAGCGAGGTAGCTGGTTACCGGATGCTTGTTGAGGCCAGTGCGAAGACAGCGGAAAAGGTCTTCGGCCGGAAGCTTCGTGTTCTGGTCCTGGCCAATCCCACCGCGGTGCGATTTCTTGTCAGGGCAACCGATGAACTGGGCATTGACCTTCAGGTCCGCCTCAAAGGTGTCAGCATTGCTGCTGTGGGCCCGGCTACGGCTGAGGCGGCGAGAAGCCACGGGCTGACGCCCGATATCGTTTCAAAGGGACACATCGCCGACTTGGCCGAAAGCCTGACAGACTTTTTTTGAAAACTTCGCCCCTTGTGCTGATCACCACGTTTGCTGAAGTGACTGGTTAGACGATCTTGATTTCAAAACGATCGTCGAAGTTCATCCTATTGAGGATCTTTTTCGCCTCCTCAATTTCGTCTTCGTCAACTTTGCTGATCTCCAAATCGAACCTGTGCTCTGTCGTGATAATTGTGATTATTTCGTCACGTAATTCAACTCTCTTTAGCATTTCGTCCTGATCATTCATCCATGCTTCGCAGGAAACATTTACCCCACGCTCCGCTTCATCAAGAAATACTTCATATTTTGGGGTTCGCAGAAGAATGAGGCTTCTGATGTCATCCAATTCTGGATGCCAAATTGCAAATGACAAGATCAGGTCAGGGGCTTCATCTTCTACGCTTATGAAAGATACTTGTTTCATATTTCGTTTCGTCCAAACTTAGATTAGGCCCTGTATAATCTTACAATATCAAGCACTTAACGTGTTACACAGAAGTTATTTATATAATTATGGACGCTTTCCCTTAACGGAGTCACTTGTTAACCAGATATTTGTCACAGATCTGACCAGTAACGGACTGGTCCGACATCGACATGGACGAACCCAGAACGAGGGTAATACCCAACCCCGCCGCTTCTTAAATTGATTGAGACTCGACGCAAGGAGGAAAGACCACACCTAGGCAGGCAGATATCCGCAGCTTTGCCTTGCATGTGGAGGCTGTTCCCGGCCGCCGCTTTACCGCACTTGCGCAAAAGTGCATTTGTTTGTGGGCTGCGATATCCAGACATGATGTGGAAGGGTTCTTGGGTCTTGAGTTGCATGCTGATTGCATGAAGCGCATCCAGAAGACCGGGGTCGATCGGTTTTATTTCGCCGGTGCGTCGATCCCGCATGATATGGCTTATATCAGATAGGGCCTTGCTCACATAGTTTCCGTTAGACCAGTAAATGGTGTCAAGGGCCTCTTTTGTGTTGGGGTTGTACAAGGAAAGGGATCTTTCTGGTGTCATACAATCACGAATGGCTGCGAAAACCGGGCTCGGCGAGAAGCAAGCTAATCCGGAAAAAACGACCCATCTGATAAAACGTCGCCGACTCAGTTCTACCCCATAAGTCCCAAAAGTCTTATCCGAAAATAACATGCTGCATTTCTCCCAAGATCCCGAAGAGCACCAAGGCGCCCAACAGAACAAGGCGAGATCCTCTTACGTGCAAAATATGCACATTTTGGGGTTTTCCTTTAAGGAACAACCTTTGTATCCCTCAAAGCACAAGAATCATATAAAGTCAAGTGGCTGGCAGTTTTTTTCTATTACTTTTCAGGAGGATAAGGGGTCAAATCCTCTTGACATTAGAATAACCGTTGGACCAGCCGCTAAGCCCTTGGAAGGGACGGGGGGACGTTCTGAAAGCGCCGGGATAAACCGGCATAGAGTTGGGGATGAGGCTTCGACTGAGCTCAGCCGAAGTCAAGAGCCCCACATGAAAGGAGTAGCTGAATAGGGGATGAGGGGACGGTCATGAAATTATAAGTTTCTCCGTCATCGATATTAAAAAGTTATAATTTCATGACCGTCCCCATCTGCCTACGGAAATTAAGAACTGTGCTTTATTGAATCTATTGTTATTGGGTAATCTCCACAGGACGGAAATGGTGCTGAAATACACGCTTGCTTGGATTCCCATGGTTTTCATTGGGATAGTGAATGGAGCCATACGCCAGTTCGGATATGGCAGATTCCTGGGCGAGCTGTTTGCCCATCAGGTATCGTCTGTGATTGGAATCATCTTGTTCGGGTCATATGTCTGGATTCTGAGCATTCGCTGGCCACTTGAATCGTCGCGCCAGGCTCTTGCAATTGGCGTGATCTGGTTGGGGTTGACGGTTGCCTTTGAGTTCTTGTTCGGCCACTATGTGGCTAAGCATCCCTGGACTAGGCTCCTCCATGATTACAACATTCTTGAGGGCAGATTGTGGTCCCTCGTTCTTATTTCAATAACCATAGCACCGTATGTTATATATAGAATCGGATCTTAACAGGCATAGTGTTAAAGCCCTTGAGCCTAGTCGGATAGCCGGGGGTTTTTCTCATCCAGCTCGCACACCACCTAACATGAGGGTTCCCCGCCCAACAGTTCCAACCTCAATTTTTCGGTCCCATTCCTGAAAACGGCTATCCAGCCTATCGGTGATCCGAAATGTGGCCCAAGAGCTTGACAAAATCTGCGATATTCATTACAAATCTATGACAAAATCGTCTGGTGGGCGATTATAGAATCTGGCAAGTGAGTTGGACTGGTGTCCCCCAGCCTCGCAGCTTTGATAATGCAAGGAAATCTGTATTTTGACAATCCATGTTCTCAGACAAAGATATCAAACAGAGATCTCTACAGCCTCTTTTTGGTTTTCAAATGGGAGGCGGTGTGTTATCTATACAGCGTTTGGAAATGGGGTAAGTACTGATAATGGCAAGTATACGTTACCGAATCTCCCCGCGGCGTAAGTTGCGATAATGTGTAGTGATCTTCAATAAGGCTTCCTTGTTCCCAGTCGAGGCGCGGCGAGAAATCTGTGGTGATGTCAGGCCACGAACCTGTATAGACTATCGGGAGAAATTTGCAATGGGGTTTCAGGGTTTGAGCCAGGGTCATAGATATGGATATTCCAGCCTATCATCGTGATCAACGTTGTCCCATGCTTCTGTTGCTTTTCGTTCACTCATTTGGCATCCTCTTTCTGAGCTTCAGACCTGCCCAGGATAAGGGCCTGAAATTACAAACGTGCCGATTTTGCATAATTTTTGTGTGGTTTTAGTCCCGCAGTCCGTTTGGCTTTTTTTCTGCGTTTTGTCAAATTCTCAATGACAAATTCCATAATCATGGAGGTGCCATGGAAAAGAACATGTCCCACCTGCCGGAAAACTGCCTCCTGACACTGTTTGAGTCGGCTGTTCGGTTTGACAGGAACG
>JAQYWL010000012.1 GCA_030145035.1 Desulfobacteria bacterium
CAGGGTCGGCGCAGACCTGACGGTCCTGCTCGTGCTTTGCTCAAGATAGCGGCTGAAAAACCCGAGGCGGTTATTGAGGCACTAACCGCCTGAAAATACGTTGTTTCACTGGCTACCCCTCTAGTGCAGCCGACAGGCTACGCCTGCTGCTGACCGGCACGTTAAGCGTCCAAATTCATTAACAAACCATGAGTCAACAAGAAATTCTTAAAGACCATAAAAGGATTGGCAAAAGATTTGTGCCGCCCTTAATTCAACTTGTGTGGCTATTGGGGACGTTCTCAACATTTAAACTTTAGGTTGCTATTAGGGGGCCTTGCTTTATGTTACTGATGACTGATACGTCCCTTATGTTCAACTTATGTTCAACCAGCTATCGTACCAGTCAAGTATCTAATCAATATTTTGGAAAGCTCAAAAATAAAAAAGGCTCTTGGAGTCATGATAAAAGAGTAGCGCCTGCTAGCCATGCGCTGCACTTGACCGGAAGGGCTGCGCGGTTTTTTTCTTTTTCCAGTTTTTGCCAGGTTCTATTTGCTGGTGGCTTTAGCCACTTCTGTGCTGCCCTTCCGGCAAGTGAGCTTTTCATTGGGTGAAAAAATGACGAAATTAGATAGTGGATTTTTGCATGTATTTTGAGATAATAAGTGAAATTGAGAGAATTGAACAGATTGCCGTAGGTGGAAAGATTCGAGATATCATGCGGCTTCGGAAGCAATACGGCTCCGGTCGATGGCGAAAACTTAAAGGTGTTGCCACAGTTCGGCTTCAGAGCGGAAATATCCGAAAAGCAGAACTGCATTGGTATGAAGCCCACGGTATTGGCAGAAAGAAAATTAAGATTAAAGAACTTTTGGACTGAAATAATGAAAAAAAGAAATGACAATCCAAGATATGCGCTTTGCCTGGAGAATAAGGATTGCGAGGATTTAGAGAAGCGAAAAGTTTATCAGGTTCTTCCTGATGATGATGCGAAACAGGAGGGATACCTGAGAGTCATTGACGAATCAGGTGAAGATTATCTCTATCCCGAATCCTATTTTATTCTCATTCAGCTACCTCGCGAAGCCCAAGAAGCGTTGCGAATAACAGCCTAATCAATTGGTTTTCGCACCCAACCAGACGCTTCACCCGAGCGCCTTTTGTTTGCCGGGGGGCCAATGGGGACGTTCATAAATATATAAACAACTCGTGTGAAAGCTATGGATGTCCATAACTTTTGAACGTCACCAAACTGTTGCAAGGTCTGGCACGCAAGGGAGGAAGTGACATATGGATTCACGGGAAGTAGAGGCCGGTTTGAAAAAAACGATGTATGATGAGGAAATGGTCCTGATACGACAATTTGAGGAAAAGTTGATCGAGCTTTCTCAGGAAAAAGGCAAATTGGTCGGCATGCAAATCCTAGCCAACGGTCAAGAAGCCGTGGCTGTGGGCATTGTCAAGGCTCTCAAACCCGATGATGTCATTGTGAGTAATCACAGAAGTCATGGACACCTGCTGGCCAAGGGGGCAGATCCGAAATATCTTATGGCCGAAATTATGGGCAAGGCAACCGGGGTGAACAAGGGCAGGTCGGGAACCTTGCACATGGCTGTGCCAGAGGTGAATGCCTTGATGACAACGACGATCGTAGGGGGCGGTCCGCCTTTAGCTGTGGGTGCAGCCTTTGCCCAACAGTACCCCGGCGAGTCAAATATTACGGTGGTTTTCTTTGGCGACGGGGCTGCTGCTGAAGGCAGTGTTCATGAGGCCATGAACCTGGCCGGGCTTTGGAAGCTCCACGTTCTCTTTGTTTGCGAAAATAACTGCTGGGCAGGTGCACAGAGCCTCTCCGAGCATTGCGCAGCAGGAAACATTGCCCAGCGTGCCGTGGGATACGGGATGCCGGGTGAGCTGGTGGATGGCAATGACGTGGCAAAAGTTTACACCCTTGCGAAAAAGATGGTGACAGGCCGCCGTAACGGGCAAGGACCAGCACTCATCGAAGCCAAAACCTACAGAATGCGGGGCCACGGAGAGCATGACCACCAGCACTATGTAGATAAGAAAGAACTGGAAGAGTGGTCCAGATTGTGCCCAATTAAGCGATTAAGCAGCAATATGCTGGCAGAAGGGGTGATCTCAGAAGCACAACTTAAGGCCATTGACAGGCAGGTAGAAGCAAGAGTTGACGAGGCGGCAAAATTTGTGGGGCCGAAAGTTCCTACCCGTTGCCTGAGGAGGCTTTGGAGGACGTTTGGGTTGAAGATGCTAGCACGCAGCAGGTTGCGTAGTAAGGGAGGTCGATGATGGCAGTCTTATCATTTGGACAAGCACTGAGAGATGCTCTCGATCTAGCTATGAGCGAAGATGAGAGGGTTTTTGTTGCCGGTGAGGGTGTTGGCGTATCCATCCATTATGATCCCAACTTGCCGACACACGGTCTCCGTGAAAAATATGGCCCGAAAAGGGTGAAGGATATGCCTGTGAGCGAGGCTGCCATCGCCGGTCTGGCAGTCGGTGGGGGAGATGGGGGACGGTCATGAAATTATAAGTTTCTCTATGAACTACACAGTCCAAAGTTCTGTCATTCCTGCGGAAGCAGGAATCCATAACCCCTTGATTTTCCTGGATTCC
>JAQYWL010000192.1 GCA_030145035.1 Desulfobacteria bacterium
AAAAAGCAAGGCCTAAGCCCAAATACAACCCCTCGTTTAGCATCAATTTCATTAATTTTCAAACAGTTGATTTGGTCCGACAAGAATTGTATTCGACCCGCGCCTTTGCCTCCAGCTTCCTTCAGGCGTGCATTGCTGCACCACCCTTGCCTTCGGCTACCCTTCGCCTCCGTCGGGCTGGGTCTGGACTTTGCCCGATACCTGTGTCATACATATCGACCATCACCATTTAGCAGCCGGGCCTTGCCCGGCACACAACAAATCAATGAACCGGATCTTTCCCGATCACGCCGCTTGATTCGGGGTTCCATTGGTGGCAGAATAGGGTGCGCTTTGGCGCAAGGGCGGCTGTTGAAAGACCGGTTATCTCAAACGATATCGACTTGGAGCTAATCAGTTCACCCGCCAGCCGGGAAGGCTCCGCATCTCAAAGAACGCCTGGGCCCTCCGTTACCTCATGGCCCGGAGAACCAATCTCAAGACTTCCAGCATATGGGGATGGGATCTTAAACTGAGCCTGAACGTCTGTGGAACCTGTCCCGAAGGGCGTCTCTACGCAAAAAAGCTCAAGAAACGTTGATTTCCGGTCGCAACAAGACGATTGTGAGCGAGGAAATCAGCCCAACACAGGCCAACATTGATAAGGCTGTTGGCCTTTTTTGTATGCTTCATCTTTGTCCATTTACAGCCTTAAATCCGGTATTGATTCAAAGTGCGGCACTGGCCATGTAGTCTGCCCTTGAGGAGATGGGATGCTGAGAAACAGGAACTTATATGATTCAGCTTATGGTTCTTTTGTAGGATCAAACAAGGGTTATTGTGGGTTCAGAAACAAACTGCGTATAAGAAGATTTGCAGAATTAATAAGACCAGCCAAGGAGGATAGGATATTAGAAATTGGATGCAACGGCGGGGACCTTATGTCTCATCTCTCACATTTTTCTGATTATGTTTACGGTATAGATGTCAACGTAGAACAAGTTAGCAAGGCAAACAGTAAAAGAATACAATACATGTCAGCTACAGCCCTGAAATTCGAAAGTGATACATTCGATAAAGTGTGTTCCTTTGAAGTCATGGAACATATTGCTGACATAACAAACGTTTTTCAGGAAGTGCATAGGATCCTTAAGCCAAACGGAAAATTCATTATTTCCTTTCCGCTTGAGTTCATAAGGGGTCAGGCAGCTTTGTTTGATGCAATAACCGTTCATAAGAATGTTTCTTACGATAGAATGCTTCATCTACACAAATTAACACCCAACAGAATAAGGAGAGCGATTAAGGATATCCCATTTAGTGTTAGCCTCTCCGTAATTCAGTTTCTTCCTTGGCCAACCTTTATCATGGTTCTGGAAAAAGGTAGTAGCGTGGGTCAACAAGCGATCCAACCAAGATCTCAATACCCGAATGCTGTGTTGGTTCAGCACCTCGTAAAATTCATTTTCGGGCTGTATCCTGGAAGAAAGTCTATGCGAACATAAATGGAGGTGCTGCCGTATCCGGGTCCCTATCTTTCTCGAAGGAGTAGCAAAGCCTCTGTATGATCATCATACACAAAGCTTCTAAACTCGCATTGGCCATGCTTGGCACCTATTTTGTGCTCTTCTCGCCATCTGCTCTCCTCCTATCACAGGAGAGCTGAATTTACCTGGATTTCAAAAGCAAAACCCTTTCTGTGGACATTGAAGATGCCCTGTTAAGAGACGTTCTTGAGAGGATCAAAGAAAAGAGGGGAATTTGGTTCAAGGCATGGTCAAGAGGCAAAGCTGTACTGGATGAGAAGGTTTCGGTGTACTTCAAGCAACAGCCCATTAAGGAAGGCCTGGACCGAATCCTTTCCGGGATCAATCATTGCCTTATCTTTGAGCAGCATAGTATTGTCGGCGTGATGCTGTTCGGCAAGCCAGACAAGAGACGCTATAGGGGCAGAAGGCGGATTGTCCGGCGACAGCGTTAGCCCCGAAGATAGCTTGCGCTACTCGACGCTAACCGAAACGGAAATACTGCGTCCTATAGAGGCCGTCTACGGGCGATAGGCGGAAATGGCAGCGGTTACAAAAAAATTCTTAGCGGCAGAGGTCAAAAAGAGGCATGAATGAAGTGGTCAGCTCGGGTGGTGGTCAGATACGCCGTTCTCCAGCTACCTGCAGTGGTCCTCTTGGTCTTGATCCTGACCCTGGTTCGACGGTGGGCGGACATTCCCGCTTGGTTTGTCTGGGGCTTGGTCGGTCTCTGGGTGGTAAAGGACGTGATCATGTTCCCCTTTGTCTGGCGAGCCTACGATACGGATCGCACGCGAACCGCGAACTCCATGGTCGGCTCACGAGGTATTGCAAAGGATCGACTGGCTCCTTCAGGCTATATCCGAGTATGCAGCGAGCTGTGGCGGGCCGAGGTGATGGGAGGTGATCCTCCGATTGAGAGGGGACAACGTGTGCGGGTTCGAGGAATCTGCGGACTCAAACTACTCGTGCAGCCCGATGATGCAGGAACTGATTAATCAAGCGAAAGGAGAACCTATAAAATTCGGAACCACTAAGAACGCTGTGATGTCAAAAGTTGTAAAAACTCCAAAATGTATCTATGGATCCGGAGAGTGATACATGCTTAATGCTCAAGCAAGTTGGCATACAAAAACAACCGAAGAAGTCTTCACCTTGCTGAAATCATCAGAAAAAGGCCTTTCCTCCGCTGAAGCAGAGAAGCGCCTCAGGGAAATTGGATCGAACGAGCTTGAGGAGGCCAGGAAGCGACCCATCTGGCAACTTTATCTGGATCAGTTCAAGGACTTTATGATTCTGGTACTTCTTGCCGCTGCCGTTATTTCCGGCATGATCGGTGAAACCAAAGATAGCATCGCTATCATCGTCATCGTGCTTTTGAATGCTGTCATTGGCTTCATTCAGGAATACCGGGCAGAGAGGGCCATGGAGTCCCTCAAAGGGATGGCTGCCCCCATGGCAACAGTAGAGCGTGATGGGAACGTCTCTGTTCTTCCATCCGCTCAATTGGTCCCGGGCGATGTGGTCCTTTTGGAGACGGGGATGGTAGCCCCGGCTGATATGCAGCTCATCGAGGCCCATCACCTCAAGATCGAGGAAGCCGCCCTGACCGGCGAGTCCATTCCTGTGGAGAAGGTAGTGGTACCTCTTTCCGATGAAGAAATCCCCCTGGGCGACCGGTTGAATGTGGCATACAAGGGAACAATCGTAACCTACGGCCGGGGCAAGGGCTTGGTGGTCAATACGGGCATGAAGACCGAGATCGGAAGAATCGCCGGCTTGATTCAAGAAGAACAGGAGGTGAAAACGCCCTTACAGAAGCGCCTTGCAGCTTTTGGAATGAGGCTGGCCATTGCTGCCCTGGCCATCTGTGCCATTGTGTTTGTGGTCGGCGTGATGCGCGGAGAGTCGCCCACCATCATGTTGCTCACGGCTGTAAGCCTGGCGGTGGCCGCCATCCCGGAAGCCCTGCCGGCAGTGGTCACCATCTCGTTAGCCCTTGGCGCCAGAAAAATGGTTCAGAAAAAGGCCCTGATCCGCAAGCTGCCGGCCGTGGAGACCCTCGGCTCGGTCACCTATATCTGCTCGGACAAGACGGGCACCCTCACTATGAACCGGATGGCTGCACAAAAGGTTTACTGCAACGGCCAATTGGAAACGATTCGCACCGCGCAAAAAGAACCCCTTGGCGGTAAGGAGCTATTTTTTCAGGCCATGGGGCTGAACAACGACGCCACTTTTAACAGTGACGGACAGGCAACGGGTGACCCCACGGAGATCGCCCTTCTGGAGGCAGCTCAAGGGGCGGGTTTCTCCAAGGGCATCCTGGGAAGAGAGTTTCCCAGGATCGCAGAAATCCCCTTTGATTCCGATCGAAAATGCATGACCACCTTCCACGCCGGTCCAGACGGGGGGGTCTTTTCCATTACCAAGGGAGGTGTCGAGGTCCTTCTCGGAAAAGCTGCAGGATTCCTTTTGCTGGAGGGAGCAAGAAAGCTTGACAAAGAGGAGATTACACAGGTCAGCGCAAAAATGGCAGGAGAAGGACTCCGCGTTCTGGCTTTTGGTGTAAGAGACTGGGCCGCCTTGCCAGAGCACCTTGATCCTCAGTCCGTTGAATCGGATTTACATCTCCTGGGACTTGTTGGCCTCATGGACCCTCCGAGGGAGGAGGTCGAGGATGCCGTAGCCCAGTGCAAATCTGCGGGCATTATTCCCGTGATGATTACGGGGGATCACCCCATCACGGCGAGCACCATTGCAACCCGACTTGGGATCACAGGAGATGGCAACAAAGTGATGACTGGCTCCAGGCTCCAAAGGCTTCCCATGAAGGAATTCGTCGAGCGGGTGAACAGGATCAGAGTGTATGCCCGGGTAGCGCCTGAACAGAAGCTCAAGATCGTCAAGGCTCTTCAGAGCAGTGGGGAATTTGTGGCCATGACTGGCGATGGGGTCAATGATGCCCCGGCCCTCAAGCGTGCAGATATAGGAGTGGCCATGGGGGTCACGGGAACGGATGTGGCAAAGGAGGCAAGCCATATGATACTCCTGGACGACAACTTTGCTACGATCGTCAGGGCCATCCGGGAGGGGAGAAAGATCTACGACAACATCCGAAAGTTCATCAAGTACACCATGACCAGTAACTCGGGTGAAATCTGGACTATCTTCCTGGCACCATTTCTGGGATTGCCAATTCCCTTGCTCCCTATCCATATCCTCTGGATCAACCTGGTGACGGACGGACTTCCGGGCTTGGCTTTGGCTGCCGAACCCGAGGAAAAGGGCCTCATGACAAGGCCTCCCAGACCTCCCAGGGAAAGCATCTTTGCTCACGGGTTAGGGGTTCACATTATCTGGGTGGGACTCCTCATGGGCCTTGTCTCCATTGCCACCCAGGGCTGGGCTTATTTTGGCGGCAATACCCATTGGCAGACCATGGTCTTTACCGTGCTCTGCCTTTCCCAGATGGGCCATGTGATGGCCATTCGGTCAGAGCGTGACTCCCTGTTCTCGCAGGGAGTTCTTTCGAATCGACCTTTGCTACTGGCGGTACTTCTGACGTTTGGGCTTCAGTTAGCCACCATCTACGTCCCCTTTCTG
This sequence comes from Desulfobacteria bacterium, assembly GCA_030145035.1. Classification (GTDB taxonomy): domain Bacteria; phylum Desulfobacterota; class Desulfobacteria; order Desulfobacterales. The sequence continues at coordinate 5,112 of JAQYWL010000192.1, forward strand.
CAAGGAATCTTCAAGACACAACCGTTGAGTATGGTTGAACTGGCGCTCTGCCTCGCCGTGTCCACTATAGTCTTCTGGGCCGTGGAGATGGAGAAAGCATATCGTCGAAGATCGTAAATGAACACAAAACAGAAGGGTCAGGTCTCAACATTTGACATTTGTGTTGAAAGTTGAGACCTGATAATCATATAAAGGGCTTACAGTTGAGCTGGGGCCAAAGGGTTGCCAACTATTGTGCTCGGTAGGCCAATAAGGGTTTACTCGTCAAGCGTGACAT
>JAQYWL010000034.1 GCA_030145035.1 Desulfobacteria bacterium
TCCATGATTCTTTTCTTTTCGCCGTTGTGGTTGAATTCTAAACCCAGTGTGTACTCGCTTACCAGGGTGTAAACGCCGTACTGCTTGCCGGCTGCTTCCATACGGGCCGCAATGTTGACAGGGTCTCCCATCATTGTGTAGTTCATGCGCATGGAGCTTCCCATGTTGCCTACGACTATTTCTCCAGTGTTGATACCGATCCGCATTTTCATCCGGTGAACAATCCTGGGCCATTTGTCTCCTGGAGCCCACTCTTCGGGAGGCAGGTTCTTGGTATTGCGATTGGGCTCTTCATGAGACTGTTTTTCATTTCGCCACTTCTCTCGGAGCTCAAGGAGCTTATTTTGCATGACCACAGCGACACGGGCGGCCCTGAGTCCGTGATCGGGGAGCTCCATAGGCGCACCGAAAAAGGCAAGGATCGCATCACCCTCATATTTGTCCAGGGTACCTTTCTCGTCGATGAGAATATCCGTCATGGCGGAGAGATATTTGTTCAGAAGCTCCACTAGCTGCTGAGCCGTGAGTTTTTCGGAAAAAGCGGAAAAGTCCTCGATGTCGGTAAAATAGGCGGTGATTGTCCTCGCTTCGCCTCCGAGCTCGGGCATGGTCTTGTTGTTGAACATATCTTCAATCAGCTCGGGTGCCAGGTAGCTTGCGAATGTTGCTTGAAGGAACTTCCTGTCTCGCTCTTCTGTAAGGTATCTGTATGCCGAGATCGCCGTGTAAACTAACACGATTTCCAGGGCAGGGCAGGTGAAGTTGAGAAGAAGCCTGTACTTGACAAAGGCAAATTGAACAACTGCGGAATAAGTCAGGAAGCAGATCAGGGCAAAGGGAATAGACCACATTGTGGTTAAGGAGGGAAGCACTATACCCATAAGCACGCCGAGAAACAGAAGTGCAGCGATGTTGACATATGTCACCCACGTCGGGCAGCGGAGAAAATCATTTTGGAGAATGTTTTCTACGATAGTCGCCTGTTTTTCAACGCCGAAAAGCGCCGGGCTGAAAGGACTGGGCCATAAATCCGCCATTCCTATGGCCGCTCCCCCGACGATAACGGCCTTGTTTTTCAATTTTTCCGGAGCCACGCGGCCGCGCAAAATGTCCACCACCGGATAACTCGGGATTGTGTAATTCGGCCCGTAGTAATTGATCAACGCAAAGCCCTCGCTGTTGACGGGGATTACGTTTCCGCCGAGCGTAATTCTTTCGTTTGCGTAAAGAGTCACGTCTTCAGTATCGATCCCAAGGTAGGCTTGTGCGATCCGAAGCCCTAACGGTGCGAAAAGCGCCCCGTCGTGATTAATGGCCATCATCTCCCGGCGTAAGGCGCCGTCCGGGTCGGTAAAGGAATTGACAAAACCCAGATTCTTCGTGGCGTTGGCCAGTACGGGCACCGGCAGGATGCGGGCGTTGTAAGTCAGGGGCTCAAACCTCTTCAGATCGGATTCTTTGCCGAAGGAAACATAAGCCGCATCAACGAGATAACGCGTAAAATCTTCGGGCTTTTTCTTTGAGGGCACAAAGGCCATTCCCAAGACCACATTGCCCCAATTTTCCATGACCGAAGCCATCAGCGCGTCGTTGTCCGACTCTTCGCGAGCCTCCATGAGTTCGTCGAAAAATGCCTGGTGGCCCAGCGAATCATTCATCAAGCCGAGGGCAATAAAAGAGTCGGACAGTTCCTTTAATTTGTCAAGCTCCGGAGGGACCTCCGGGTCGGTAAAGAGCACGTCGAAACCGATGATTTTGGCTCCGTATTCGTTCAGGGTCTGGATCAGTTGGGCTATGAGTTTCCGGGACCACGGCCATCTGCCCAACTCCTTGATGCTTTTTTCACCGACAAAGGCAATGGCCACGCTCCCGCTCGGCTCCATGGCACCCCTCAGTAAAAAGCGCAGATCAAAGCTTTTCAGTTCAATAGTATTGAAAACGGACGTTGCATCGAAATAAAGCAGCGCGCTAAGCAGAAAGGCCATCGACATGCTGATCCAAAACCCTTTGAATCGGAATATCTTGCGAAGGATGTTCATAGTCAATTGCCATCCCTGGCAAAGGTGGCTTGACCGTGACCCTGAAAGGGTCTGAATCGGCTACGGGCCGGATTTTTATCTCTCACAGAGCCCGCGGAGACACAGAGTTCTTGAGTTGAATCCTTGAGAGAGGGCAAAATGAAAATCATCTCTGCCTGCCTCGTAGGGAGAAACGACCGTACTGGGGTGATCTCTGCGTGCTCAAGCGACCGAAGGGAGCGGGCGAGAGGGGACATAGCAAAGCTGGGATCACCAGCTCATCTGGTGGTTTAATGGATCAAAGTTACCAAAAGCCGAGCCTGAAGCGCTTTTCCTTCAACGGTTCCGGCACCTCCAAAGCCTGGCCTGACAACACCCTATCAGGTGCGCCCACCACCATCTGTTCCGCCTCATCGGCATTGCCGAGAATCTGAGATGCCGCTTCAACACTCTGCGACAGGAGCGGGGGGCGCCTGTCGGATGAATGGGCATCAGACGCTATAATATGTACCATACGCCGCTTCAGCAATGTTTCAGCGCATTGCTTGACACCACCCCCAAACCTGCCTGTGATACTCGAGGCCGTCATCTGAGATAAGGCCCCCAGGGCTAAAGCCTCACAAAGGACGGAGCTATCTTTCTGAATAATTAGGTTTCTCTCAGGATGGGTAATAATAGGGGTCATGCCCCGCACCTTGAGATTGAAGATTTCATCCTTTAACCCGGGTGGTATGAACTGCGCGGGAAGCTCCAGCAAGAGGTATTTCTTGTCATTATTAATGGTGCCCGCTTCACCGCTCTCAACATATCTCCACAAGTCCCTGCACAGATGGACATCTGAGCCCGGAAGGATCCGGATGCGCATATCATGCTCAGGCAAAGCTTTATTGAGCACAGAGACCTGCTCTATAACCTTGAATATGGGATTCACATAGACGCCGTCCAGGGTATGGGGGGTGGCCACAATGGTGTGAATGCCGTCCTGTACGGCCTGCCGGCACATGGCCAGGCTTTCGTCCATGAATCCGGCGCCGTCATCCATGCCGGGGAGGATGTGGCAGTGGAGGTCGATCATTTAGGCATAACTCCTGGAAGATCGTCTTTTTCGGCTGGCCTTTCTTCTTGTCTCCGTCTTCACCATAATAGTAGTAATAATATTGATAGTAATAATAACCGTCCTTTCCCATATTGACACCATTCAAAACAGCCCCGAGTATGGTGGCATTGACCCCCCTAAGCTGCTCCACACCGTTTCGAACGATATCCCTGCTTGTATCCCCGGAACGAATGATTACAACCACCCCGTCTGCAACGCGGGCCAGCACGGTGGCGTCAGTCACCGCCGTGATCGGCGGAGAATCGATGACGATTTTGTCATACCGTTCACGAAAGGTCTTGACGAGTTGCACCATCCGATTTGATCCCAGCAGTTCGGAAGGATTGGGCGGGATAGGACCGCATGGGATCACATGCAGATTGGCCATCCTGGTCTTGAACAATACCTGATCACCCCCTGTAGTGCCCGCCAGAATATTGGAAATCCCCACATCGCGCCCAATCTTCATAATATCATGTATCCTGGGCCTGCGCATGTCACAATCGACCAGGAGCACCTTCGAGCCCGCCTGGGCCATGGTTGCGGCCAGATTGGTGCATGTCAAAGTCTTTCCCTCCTTCGGTCCTGCACTCGTAATCAGGATAACCTGGGGTGGGGCTTCTGCCGAAGAAAAAAGGAGGCTCGTGCGCAGCCCCCTGTAGGCCTCACTGGCAGTCGATTTTGGGGTTTCCACGGCCACCAGTTCCGGAATTTCCCCGTCCTTTGCTCCCCTGTCATGTTCAATGGCAGGCACAGGACCCAGATAGGGAATCCCAAAATACCTCTTTATGTCATCCGGGGTCTTGACGGTATTGTCCAGATACTCGAAGAAGAAGGCAAGCCCTGTGCCCATAGTCAGGCCAACGATCACGGCAAGTAGTATGTTGAGCTTCTTCCTCGGCTTGATCGGTATCTCCGGAATCTCGGCCCTGTCAACAATACGAATATTGCCGGTCTTCATATCTTCTGTAATAGAGGTCTCCTTGAACCTCTTGACCAGCAAGTCATACATCTGTTTGGCGCTTGCGGCTTCTCTGCTCAGCACCCCGAATTCGATAGCCTTCTTGTTCAATTCCAGGGATTCCTGTTTCTGTCTTGCAAGCGAATCCCTCAATGACTTCTCCCTCGCCAGCGCCACCTCGTACTCGTTCTTCAATGAGTCAACCACCTTTTGAACCTCTCCACGCTTCCTCTTCTCCAGAGTAGCAAGCTCGGCCTTGACTGCTATGATTTGCGGGTGGTTCTTGCCATACTTTTTGGATAGCTCCGAAAGCGTCCTTAAAAGCTCCACCTCGCTCTCTTTGATGGTCCGGATCAGCTCGTTGTTCAGGATTTCAGGTATAGAATCGAGGCTCCCCTTTGACTTCAGAATGCGCTTTGTCTGTTTGTAGCGGGTTTCGGCCTCAACCCGCCTTGCTTCTGCCGCAATCACCTGGCTGTTAAGTTCAGCCAATTTTTGAGCGGTTATCTTCTCCGTGTCACTCGAAAAGCCGGTTATTATACCATACTGTTCCTTATACTTTTGAAATCTCAGTTGAGCGGCCTCAACCTTCTTCCTCTCCTCTTGAATCCGTCTGTCGAGCCATGACACGGCGTCCTGGACCGCTGCTAGCTTGGTATTCAGGTTCTGATCAATATAAGCCTCGGCCAGGGTATTTGCTATCCTTGCGGCCAGCACCGGGTCTTTGGCATCAAAACCGATGTTTACCAGCCTGGTGTTTCTGATGGGCTCGACGTTGATCTTTGCAATAAATGCTGACACAAAACTCGAATCCGGTTCCACCACCTGGTCGGATTCATCACCCGGATTCAACTCCTTTTCTTGTTCAAATATGGAAAGAGCGGCCTCTTTCCATGAAACGACGGTCTCGCTGATCGATCTTTTGATATTGGAAAAGAAGTCATCCTCTGGTTTTGGGAAAAACTCTTCACTTTGGTCTAGATTAAGCCTTTTTATAACCTCCCTGGCAATCGACCTGCTTTCTATGATCTTGTACTGTGTCTGGTAATAGTCTGTCCCGGAGGCATCAACAGACATCACCTCTTGAATCGAAACCACATTGGGGTTTTCCTTCTCTATAATCACCTTTATCGTAGCCCTGTAAATAGGTGTAGTAGTGATGGTGGCAATGGCCACAGCGACCACAAGGATGGCAAAACAGGTGATAATGGTCCACCTGCGTTTCATGATCACCCCGAGGTAATCGCGAAGGTCTATCTGCTTTTCCCTGTTTTCTTCCATTACCAGAAACTCTCCGGCACTACGATGATGTCATTCGGTCTCAGGACAATATCCTCGGCCTTTTTTCCTTCACGCGTGATCTCATCGATCTTCACATGAATGATCTTTTCAACGCCATCTTCTACCCTGATAATTTTTGTCCGGTTCCGGGCTGCAATCCTTGTGAATCCCCCCGCCATCCCAACGGCCTCAACAATAGTTATGTCCTTGTCCTTAATAGCGTAATCTCCTGGATTCTTCACCTCTCCTATAATAAACACCTTATCGGCCTTAGGAATATAGATGATATCCTTGGCAGCGACCTGAAGGTTAGAAAGGGGGTCCTCTCCGTCCAGAAGCCTGCGAAGGTTGATGTCGACAGCTATCTTTTCATCCTTGACGCCGCTCGCAGTCTCTGTCCTTAAGATGGTAATCTTGTTTCCCCCCTCTGCAAAATCGACACCCCCCGCCTTTGATAAGACATCCAGCACCCTCTCCGATGCCCTGAGCTCATAGCTCCCGGGCCTCTCCACAGCACCGAGTACGAGAACCTTTTTGCTCAAATACTCCTTTACAAATACTGAAACATGGGGATTTACCAGAAACTGCCCTTCAGCCAACAGGCCGGCAATAATATTTTCTACCTCGGCCGTGGTTTTATCTGCAACCTTCACTCGTCCGATTAAGGGAAACGTAATATAGCCGTCTGCCGAAACACGCACGGCATCCCGTGAAAGGTCCGGTTCTTCGTAAACCTCGATGCTCAGGACATCATAGCCCCCCATCTTGTAATCAAGGGTCTCTGAACCTTCAAGATTGCCCCTTGTCTGAAGATATTCATGCGCCGAGATGTTCGGCGCCTTCTTAATGACATGATTCAGTTCAGAGCTTATTCCCTTCCCCTTTTGGGCCTTCTTTATCCTGACGATCTCTGCCCGTTCGGTATCCTGAAGGTAACTCATGTCACCCTCGTGCACTGTGGTAACCCGTACGACTTCGCCCCCGCCACAGGCCCCTATGAGAAAGCAAAATAGTGTAAAAAGGATAACGCGGATCATATGACTCATCGTTCGCTTAATAAATTCGTACTTAGATTAATTATTATATGGACCTAAATCTTTATCCCGTTTTGGTTTCAGGTTTCAGGGCACATGTAGGTTTCAGGTTTCAGGTGTCAGGTGTCAGTGTTCAGGTGTCAGGTGTCAGGTGTCAGTGTTCAGGTGTCAGGTGTCAGGTGTCAGTGTTCAGGTGTCAGGTGTCAGGTGTCAGTGTTCAGGTGTCAGGTGTCA
>JAQYWL010000118.1 GCA_030145035.1 Desulfobacteria bacterium
AGGGGCGCTGAACTCGATCGGGATGTTGTTGGGATCAAAGGCGTAGATGGAGTGAATAAAGACGTGGTCGAAAACAAAGGGACCCTTAACAGGCACACCATGGTCTTTTTCAAGGGCCTTATCCACGTTCGGCCATTCGAAAAAGGCAATCATGTCGTGTTCGGATATCTCGAAAAAATAGTGCCTGTATCCGGGGCGGCCAAGACCAGCCACCAAGCGCATGCCGAGCAAATCCCGCCAGAAGCGGATAGTCGTGTCCATGTCTCTGGTAGCCATTGCCAGGTGATTGATTCCGGCGTATTTTGCCGTGTTACTTTCCTCCCAAGGGGCCTTTGGGACCATATCTATATTAACACAACCGTAGGGAAGATCGATAGACCTTCTGATTTTATAATGTTGGGAATCAGTGTGAAAAGTAAATAGGGTAACCGCTGTATTTAATGGGTACAAACAAAGTATTTTCAGAATAATCGTCTGTGCGGGCGCAAAAGAGGCACGGCATGGTAACAGAGCAGGCCTTGCTGATGCCGATGCCCTGCCTAAGACTCGAAGTGTAAAGATTATGAGAAGAGTCTTGAGAAAGGTAGCCGCTGGTGATACCATTGATATGGGAGGCCTGACGAGCCTGGCTGATAAGACTGGATTCGAGAGGTTAATTCAGGAAAGAGAGGCTCGGACAGTCGTCAGTTCATTCCATTGCGAGGTAGGTATGTTCTGATAGGTACTCAGTATACAGTATGAGAAGAAGCAACCTGATAGATAGAAACTAGGAAGCTAATGAGCACAATTCGCCCTCTTGAGCTGAGAGACCGTCCAATTGTTGAGGCGTACTTGCGACGCTATCCGCCAGAAATCTCTCCCTCACCACATGGTTGAAAAATTTAGTGCTTGGTTCTCGACTGCCCGCTCCGATATAGTCTTCCCTGTTGATCCACGTGAATGCGAAAAGCACGGGGTAGACGAGGCATAAAAAAAGCAGATTCGGAACCTCCATGGAAAAGCCTCTTTCCAGTAAACGCATATTGATTCCACCAGCCCGACCCGAAGCCAACCCTCTTTTCCATATTCTGGGAAGGCGCGGAGCAGATACGTTCGAGTTTCCTGCCCTGAAGGTCGCGGCACCTGCAGACTACGGCCCCATGGATGGAGCCATCCGGCGCTTGAAGGACTTTGATTTCGTCATCTTTTCCGGCAGTAACTGTGTGATCAACTTCTTGGAGCGCCTCGAGGGGTTCCAGCTTGGCAAGGCAGCCCTGAGTGAGCCAAAGATTGTGGCTATAGGCCACGGTGCCGCGTCTGCCCTGAAAAAGGAAGGCATAGAGATTGATTATGTCCCAAAGCTCCATACTGCCGAGGGGGTCACGGCAGCTCTCGGGGAGATATCCGGCTCAACTTTTCTGCTCGTCAGGGTGGAAGGGGCATCCCGAAGCCTTCCGCAGAGGCTAAGGGGCCTAGGGGCTAAGGTGACTGAGGTGGCTGGTTACCGGATGCTCGTTGATACCACTGCGGAGATGGCTGAAAAGGCCTTTGGCTCTGGGCTGGATGCCCTTGCGCTAGCCAACCCCGCCTCGGTGCGGTTTTTCCTTAAGGGCGCAGAGCAAATTGGAGTCAACCTGGAAGAGACCCTCAAGGAAGTTACTATTGCCGCCGTTGGACCAGCCACAGCCGAGGCGGCCATAAGCAATGGACTGACGCCCCATATCATCTCAAGAGGACACATCGCCGACTTGGCTGAAGGCTTGACAGACTTCTTTACCAAAGCATAAGAACCGTTGTAACCGTTCAAGAATTACCACATATGGCTGGAACGAATCAAGCAAATTCTCGTGTGCGCATTTGTAACCTGTGGCTTCGAAAAGCATTGTGATCCGCGGAAGAAATTTGTTCTCGAAAAGGCTGACCCAAGAATACACTTTGCCTTGGTTTGTGGTTCCCACTCCTGTCCACTGTCCGGGCAAACGCCAGTAAAGCGCCAGTATTTCTATTGCGACATTCTCATGAAGCAGTACGGATCTCGCTCTTCAAAAACGTTGAGGCCATGGCTATAGGCAATGGCAAGGCAGCCGCCGCACACGGGACGGATGGCACAGGACCGACAGGCATTACAGCCTGCACGATACTGCTGGGCTATCTCGGAGTCATAGATCTCGGCGATGCTCTGCTCGAAGACGTTACCTATTGGAGAAGGAAACTTCCGGCAGGCGTGCACCTGTCCGTCTGAGAGAACGGTTACGAAGTTGAATGCAGCGCCGCACCCGCAGCCCGTGCACCCACCAAAGACTTCCATTCCCTTTTGATAGCGCACAATGTTAAAAAGGTTGTCTTTTAAACCCATAATCGGATTGCTTTCTGCAGCAGACATATATGCCTTTAGAAATGAGATGTATTCATCACGCGAAGGGAGTTGAAGGCTGGCCCCCTCGCCGACCATGGAAAGCCGGTTGAAGAAGAAGGCATCTGTGCGATCGCGAAGCATCTCACCAAGGGGCAGAATCTGATCAATGTTGTCCTTGGTGAGGGTGAGCATTACCATTGAGTAGATGTCGAGGTCACGGAGTACTCCGAGGAATTCGACTACTCGTTCGAAGTTTCCAGGGCCGCGGATCATGTCGCTGTGAGTAAGCAAGCCTTCGAGACTTACCTGAAAAAAGACGGGTCGTTGGATCGCAATCAGTTCCTCGATTCGTTCCCGGGGAGCGGGGTTCCCAAGCATGGCAGTAGCGAAGTCCCGTTCTGATGCAGCACGGTAGAGCTCTGAAAAATGAGGGTACAGAAGCGGATTGCCACCAGTGAAAGACACATGTCCTCGCACATGTCTGCTTCGGCAGAATGCGCGTAGGTCGTCAAGGATTCCAATGGCCTTTTTCAGCTTAAGTGGCGATCGGTTGCTGCGGTCATAACAGTGCTTGCAATGGAGATCACACACTTGGGTAATGTGCCACTGGAGTGCGAAAGTGGGACTTGATAGAAAACCTTCATCTGTGTCCTCGCGGATCGGGAAGCTATTGGGATCTCGCCGAATGCGCGACTGAGGCTGAAGCAGGATTCCTCTAGCTGCGGCCCTGTCGATAGCTGCGTCTATTGCACCGACCCGTAACTCACCTTCCGCTGCCACTATCTCGGGTTTGATCTCCTCTACTACCATCTTGAGCATGAGGAGATCTTCGTCGGACGCAACCTCCATCCTCGGTTGCCGAGCTTTCGGATCCCACCAGACTAAGACGAATTCCTCTCCCGGTTCTGGTGCGGTAGAGGAAATGTGGCGCTCAGAATGAAAAAGCGAAGACAGGTTCTTCCAGGAAAGGCGGAGTAATTGGAGAGCGGGGTTGACGCCAAGCCGGTCGACTTCTGCGGGAATCTCTACCTCCCCGGCTGTCACCTTGTGAAGAGCCCACTCCAGACGGGCGAGCTCGGGCAGGTGCTTAGGTAAGTCGAGCTCCTCGATCTGGAGGGTGACTGTATCAGGAAACATTTCGGCCTCCGGGTATGGTTCGTATCGCTTGACGATGCGGTTCCAGACATCAGAATCTAGGATGGACCGGCATGTGGGGTAGGTGTCCTCAAGTCTCTTTTTGCGCGATAAGTGCACCCTTAACCTCTCTTCGTGATCTGCGGACAGCACAGTGACCCGACACCGCCTTGTCCGAATCGGACAAGACAAGATTTTATGGTCGGTGGCTTCGCGTCTGCAATGTTTAGGAAGAAGAACAGGGCGTGACTTGGAAACGTTACTTCTTCCCGCTGCAACTGCTGCCGCTACAACTGGTACCGCCGCTGCAGCTGGTCTTCCCGCTGCAACTGGTACCGCCACTGCAACTGGTCTTGGAACCCTCTGTCTTCTCGCCGCTACAGCTGGTCTTCCCGCTGCAACTGGTCGTCTTACAACCAGTGAATGTCAACCCGGTTCCAGTAAGTAGGCTGGCGATACTCAATCCTGCCAGGATCTTCTTAAGCCGCTTGTCAGCCATATCTCGCCTCCTTTTTGTTTTGTGTCATAGGAACTTCTATTCACTATTTCTAGGAATTAGGCCTTGAGTATACCCAAACCCCCACAAAAACAGGTACCATCCTATACGGGGGTTACAATGTCTCTTATGAGATGAAATGTAAATGGGGTGATTACTGTATTTATTGAGGGGCAAGACTGTATTTGTTAGTCAACAACGTCCCCAAAGTTCCAAAGTTCCTCCCGTTCACCGGCCCGGAATACGGCGAGGCCGCGTGCAGGGTCAGTGGAAAAAATAGGGGACGTACATAAGAAATCGGAGTGGCTCCTGTTCTCAGCAGGAGATGAAAATGGTTGGGAATCAGGGCCCGGGCGTAACAGGGCGTCTTTGTATCGGTAAGAATATCGCCAAGACGCTCTAAGAAACCATTGCAATCAGTATCGTCGGAAAAAATCGCCCGGCGGTCAACTCCACGAGCAATGATATGATGAAGCGCCCCAGGGGCATCTATCCTTGATTTTCTTGGCATGCGCTATGATTACCATATCGTATAATGCAAATCAACTTATAATCTTATGTACGTCCCCTGTCTCATTAAATAGCTTCAGCAATTTGCTATACATTCTTTCAATTATTTTAATTGTTTCCATGATCGGCACAACTACTTGCGATGTGAGCCGGCTTATTGAGCTTTCACGGTACCGACAATTCGGACCTCTACGGGATAGTCTTCGAGCCTTGATGGCAATTGGGCTTCGGTTTCCGCATTTGGGCCATCTAGGCCTATGACAATCACGGATTGACCGTTTTTGTTCAAACCGATGCCGACTGAAACCACGCCCGGCAGTTCCAACAAGCGCGCTTCGTGCTGTTTCTTTACTTCCTTAATTGAAGATGGCATGCCCTTGTCCTCGCTCCATGACAATGAAGGTATCAGGAACAAAACGATTAAGATCCAATATTTCATATGGAAACCCCAAGAGCGGAAAATACGTTTTCGATCCGGTTAATAACCGTGGTGGTATCACTGCCCGCAAACAGCAACCCCACCAGACGGTGGTTATCATCCAGTACTGCTGAACCACTATCACCTCCCTGACTCATGGCACCGGCCATTAATTGATCCGTAAACATCGCAGTCTGACCCTCCCCGTATTGGACATTCACCGAAACATCCACCTGCTCAATTACTCCGGTGGTTAGTCCTGTGGTGCGCCCGCTCTTTTTGATGGTCATGCCCAACTCGCCTGCGACCGAACCCTGAATGGTGCCGATTTGCAGGATTTCGTCACTGACGTCTTCCGGGTTCAAAGGGCGGGCAATGGCGGCATCCACCAGATTTTCCAATGGTTGCTGGTTGATTGCCTGCATTCTTACCTGGCTTCCCAAAAGTTTAGCTATACCATTGAGCAGGCTGGCGGTTCCGGTGGCAATCGGGCATTCACTGGG
>JAQYWL010000399.1 GCA_030145035.1 Desulfobacteria bacterium
AGTTTGAGGCTTTTGCTTACAGAAAGGCGTTCTGTGAGCGCCAGGTAAGGGAAGGGATTGGCGCAGGGGCAACCCAGGTCCTTATTTTGGGAGCGGGATACGATACGCTTGGGTGGCGACTGGCACCAGAGTTTGCGGGTGTGAATTTCTTTGAAATCGATCATCCTGCCACAGCCCGCCTCAAAGCAAAGGGAATAAAGCAGATGGGGCGGAGAGATAATCTTCTCCTGATTCCAGAGGATCTCGGTGTACGAAAACTGGTGGACGTTCTCGCCGCTAACAAGTCATGGGGCCGGACAGCGCAAACCGTCATTGTAGCTGAAGGTCTGCTGATGTACCTGCCTCCCGCCGCGTCCCGGGATTTGTTCGGTCAGTGTGCTGCAATCTCCGGTGTCGGGAGCAGGATTGCCTTCACCTATATCGGCATCGGTGCTGATGGCCGGCCTGATGCCGGTCGATGGACAGGATTGGTACTGTGGATTCTCAAGGCGAGCGGAGAACCATGGCTCTGGAGTATACGACCCCAGAAACTGGGCCGATTCCTTGAGGAAACGGGATGGACAAACGCCCCGGAGTCGGTGGGAACGGCTAACAAGCATGGAGTGGAGTTCCTTGGGGTTGCGATGAAATGATAATGTAAAGCAACAAGCAGAACAAGTCCACTGCAAGAAAAAGAGGGGTCAAACCTACACATTTGACAAAACTGGCTCGACAGGTGAAGCTGTATTTGTGCCACCGGTATAGCGGTAAGAAATTAAGGGAAATTGCAGAGCGATTTGGTATGAGCGAATCAGGGGTAACTCAGGCGAGTCGAAGAATCCGGATAAAGCAGAAAAATGATAAAAAGCTCGGAAAGCTTATCATGAAGATTGTGAAGGGGCTGTCTTTGTCCAATGTGTAGGTCTGACAACCATGTTCTTCTTAGTAGCGCATGCTGGGATCTGTGCGGTGGGTGCCGGGCAACCGACATTCCTACCGCGACATTTATTGACCATCGTCAAGTCATTAAGCCGAGCCAGAGAGAATAAGTCGCCTTAGTTAACAACGCCCCCTGCCTTCCTCGTCGTCATCAACCGTCAGCAGTTTGACAGATTCGTGACATCTGGGTCTGGTGTCGCGACACAACCACATCATAGATTCCGTGGGCACGATGTCTCAATTGGTGTGAATCATAAGGAATTAGCGCCCCTGGAGAGTTCGGCATGCTTCTTGCTTTTATTAAAATTCAAGAAATCAAATCATACAAACATTCTGAAGTCCTGAGACTCGAGAAAGGAAAACAGATCATGGAAACAGTTCTCCTATCCATAGCACAATTAGTCCTCGTGGCCGCCGTGTACTTTTTCGCTTATAAGAACGGATACAAAACAGCACAAGCTAAGGCGGCGTCGATTGTTCAAGAAGTCTCTGACCCCGTGAACAACTTGTTGGACAGGTTAAATAAAACGGTGGCCGAACTAATTCCCCATGAACCGTCAGGTTTAGGCAACTGAGCGGAATCTGTCTCGCCCCATAGCCTACATAAAATCCATCCCCTAACTACATGACTCGTCGAGATAAAATACATACTTTACCCTATAGACTATTCTCGTCAATTTACTAAATTAGATAATCAATTGGAATACTCACTCCCCCCGAGAAGGTCTCCCTTGACCAACAGCGTACGGTGAAATGAGATAGCAACCCGATGTCATACTTCGCTTTGACAAGGTTACAATAACCAACGGGGATGTCTTGTCGAGGTAACCGTTCAGGGGGTGGCGCGTTTTTTTAACGGCATGGAGCAAACACTTCGTTTTTCCAGGGGAGGAGACGCCAGAGTGGAAAGAAATGTGCCACCCCCTGAACGCTTACCCTTCTTTGGCGACCGAGTGCCCTACTGAGTGGCGTCCTCAGAAAAAAGAGATAGACACTGCGCATGTTGATATGAGAAGTAAGTTTGATGAGGCTATGAAGGAGATCGGCAAAGCTGCTCCTGTTTCCGTGGCTGGATAGGCATACGATTTGTATCAAAGTGGGCAAGGGAGGCGAGAAGAAACTATTCATCTCGCCTCCCTTCATTAGATGGCTTTGATTATAGTCGGCGACAACCATTTGGATTAAAGGAGCATCAAAGGTGTAGTCAGTTTGCGGAGATTCACCCGGGCTGGGGAGAGAAGTCTCAGGTGACGGACAAGTGCCCATACGGGATATCAAGGGTGACGATGCGTATGGGCTTTTTTAAAAAGCATGGTGTCATAAAAAGCACGGTGTCAGGCCTGAATATTCTATAAAGCGAAAGCTCTATGGATGAACAGCCGGTCAGTGGGGCTGTGGGCGCCGTCAAGGGCCACTGGCACGGCTCAGGAGGGCTTTAGGGACATCTTTGAATTTGTTGAATAACTATATGAATAATGCGGATTTCATCCGCAGCACGTTAGAGCGCAAGAAAGGAGGTTCTCATGAAAGTATTGGTCGTTTACTACTCGATGTATGGACACGTCTATAAGCTGGCAGAAGCAGCCGCTGAAGGAACACGGTCGGTAGCAAATGTGGAAGCCGTACTGCGCCGAGTTCCAGAGACTCTGCCCGAAGACGTGTTGGAAAAGATGGGTGCGGTTGAAGCTCAGAAACAGCAGGCCGATGTGCCTGTATGCACCGTAGATGAACTGGGCGAAGCCGATGCAATCATCTTTGGAACACCGACTCGCTTTGGCAATATGTGCGGCCAGATGCGACAGTTCCTTGATGCGACGGGACAGCTATGGATGAACGGAGCGTTGGTCGGGAAAGTGGGAAGCGTTGTCACAAGCTCAAACACCCAGCACGGGGGCCAGGAATCAACGATTTTGACTTTCCATATTACTCTACTCCATCACGGTATGGTGGTTGTCGGCTTGCCTTATGCGTTTCAAGGACAAATGCTGACTGACCAGATTAGTGGCTGTTTGCCGTATGGGGCATCAACAGTCGCAGGTGCTGACGGCAGTCGATTTCCGAGCGAGAATGAGCTCTCTGGAGCGCGATACCAGGGCGAGCATGTCGCAAAGATTGCAAAGAAACTCACCACGTGATGAAAAAACGCTCTAAAACTTCGGGGTCTAAAACTTCGGGGTCAGGGCTTCATTCTTGACAGATGTCGGTGTAACGTGAAGGACGAAGACCTGGCCCTGAGGTAGTGGAAGCTCTATTGCATTGTCCACAATCTCCAGAAGGTTCATCGGTACGGTTCAGGAATTCACTTTCAAACTCTTTGGGTTTCTTGGCCCTTATTTGGACGGAGTTCAATAGTCGAAAGCAACCTGTAAGCGGTTCTGGTCAACAGCCCGTTTTGATTTGACAAATCGACCTTCGTTCTGTCAGAAAATAATAGACTGTCAAAATGAAAAATCTGACCCCAATTGCTTCTTTGAGGAGGAAAAACTATGAGGTCTTTAGCGGCAGTTCTTTGCTTGGGTGTACTTCTTGTAGCGGTGATAGGAATGCTTGCACTGCCTACGGCCTGGGCAAAAGAGCCAATCAATACCGACACGCAGGGATTGGCCATCAAGGGCTATGATCCGGTTGCCTACTTCAACCAGGGGAAGTCACTCAAGGGTTCAGAAGAACTTACTTACCAGTGGATGGGGGGTGAATGGCGTTTTGCCAGTGCCGAGCATCTTGATCTGTTCAAATCCAATCCAGAGAAATACGCCCCGCAGTACGGTGGATACTGAGCCTACCGGGTTGCGATGGGGCGCATTGCAAAAGCAGATCCAACGGTCTGGAAGATCGTCGAGGGCAAGCTCTACCTGAACTGCAGTCAGAGCATCAAGAGAAAGTGGGAAGAGGATATCCAAGGCTATATTGAGAAGGCAAACAAGAACTGGCCTAGTGTATTAAAGTAGAAAAGGACGAAGCTGCCCAAAAGGGAGTAAAAGACAAGAGAAAGATAAAATAGTTAGGTCTTTGTTTTTTACCTTTGTCAAAAATGAACAGGCTGTTGCCCAAACAAAAATTGCAAAAACATGGTGTCAGACCTACATATTTAACAAAACTGTCATGAATTGGTAGAGAGGACAGTAATCGATTGCTAATATTACCACATCAAGAAAAGCTTCAGTTTGATTATGGCCAGACCGTTAAGGATAGAATTCCCCGGTGCTTTTTATCATGTTACCTCGACAGGCAATGAGAGAAAGGCTATTTTTAAGAGCCTTCGGGACAGGGAGAAGTTCCTTTCCCATCTTGAATCCGCCACTGAGCGGTATGGAGCGGTCGTCCACGTTTATTGGGGAAAAAGTTGGGGCCGCTCTTCAGTGTTGCAGTTTTGTACTTAATGAAGCCATTAAGTTGGCCGGACATGGTGGAAAGAGCCCGTATTAGTGCCTCCGGCAAGTATGAATTGAAAAATTGAACGACAGGGCAAATGTGGAAAAGTAAAGGGCGTCCGGGAATTGGTTTCTTGTGCCATATGTTTGGGCCGGCAGTATCAAAGAGTCATGAAACATAGGCAGAGAGAAGGAGGGAAGAAATGGTTAAGAGAGTTGTAATTGGGGTGCTGGTAGTATTCATTGTCTGGTCGGCGTTGGACTACGTCATTCACGGTGTAATGCTTCAGTCCACCTATGAAGCGACTGCTCACCTGTGGCGTCCTATGGGAGAAATGAAGATGGGGCTCATGTATGTGGTAAGCATCTTGGTAGTCACGTTTTTTGTCTTGATCTATGCCCTTCTCATTCAACCCAAATCTCTCGTGACCGGCCTCAAGTATGGTCTTCTTTTCGGCCTGGCCATGGGCATTTCCATGGGACACGGTAGTTACTGTTACATGCCCATCCCCTATAGTCTGGCCTTTACTTGGTTCGCAGGCACTGTGGTGCAAATAACTATAGGGGGCCTGCTGGTTGGGCTGATTGTGAAAGAGGACGAAGGCTAATGGGTCAATGCCTAATGACCCGGAGGCACCGTTAAGACAGGGGGCCGTATCGCTGGTGAAAGATTGACCATATTTGGCGGTGAAAAGACTCGACAACCTGGTATTCATTTAAACCAATCAGTTATGTGGGGATAGCAAGCGTTATATTGGGCATAGGGTTGCCCGGCATGTTGAATATTCAAGACCCACCAATTCGATATGTTGACTTGTTTTTGATACTCTTGGATTTGTACTCAATTGGTAAAGGCCGGAAGGGGCACGGAGAAAAAATTAATAAGACAAGACGGAGGGACTTGTTTAAATAGTCGCAATCTCAAATGATCGATCATTGGAAAGACAAGAGGGTCGGGTCTTGATTCTTGCCAAAGGTGAAAAATGAAGACCCGTTAATCTCAACCATTCATATTGCCTTCATTATGATTTGAGATTGTTGAGAACAAAATGAAATATAAAGATTATTATCAAGATCTAGGAATCAGCCGGAATGCTGCTCAGGATGAAGTAAAAAAGGCCTATCGAAAACTTGCCCGCCAATATCATCCAGATATATCGAAAGAATCGGATGCTGAGGCAAAGTTTAAAGAAATTGGTGAGGCATATGAGGTACTAAAGGATCCTGAGAAACGCAAAACCTACGATCAGTTGGGCAGTTATCAACCGGGACAAGAGTTTCGACCGCCTCCGGACTGGGAAGAGAGTTTTGGACCAGGAACGCGTTATTACGAATTTTCCAGTGGAGATGTCGGTGATTTCAGCGATTTCTTCTTTGGATTATTTGGCAGTGGAATGGGCCGCCATGCAGACGCCCGTCCTTCTCGTGCCCATTTTCCTATAAATGGACAGGATTTTGAGACCAATATTGAAATAGACCTGGAAGAGGCATATAGGGGAACAATGCGTACCCTGCAGATGGAAGTGCCTGAAATCACGCCTGAAGGAGTTACCAAACGTACACCCAAGACTATTACCATCCGAATACCAAAGGGTGCTACTGACGGGCAAAGGCTTAGAGTCAAGGGAAAAGGAGGAAAAGGCGTACATGGCGGCCAAGAAGGCGATCTTCATCTTAATATTTCAATAAAGCCTCATCACACGTTTAGAGTAAATGGACATGACCTCTATATTACCTTGCCGGTGGCACCGTGGGAGGCTGCCCTTGGCGCAAAGATTGAAATGGATGCCGTAGAACAAAAAATCCTTCTAAATATCAAACCAGGCGCTCAATCTGGCCAGAAATTGCGCATTGCAGGAAAGGGATTGCCCAAACCAAAAGGAGGCTCCGGTGACTTATATGCAATTTTACAGATAGCGAATCCGGCAAAACTGACTGCAAAAGAAGAATCTTTGTATGAAAAATTGGCCAAAACTTCATCTTTTAATCCTCGTAGTTCATTTGAGTAAGGAACGGTTATGAAGAAAAAGGATATTTATGAAGCTGAGTTTTTCCACTATGAGGAACGAACGGTTTCATTTTCAGAACTGACGAGAGTCTCCGGGCTTAGTGCGGAAATCCTTGAAGAGCTGATTGAGTTTGGTGTAGTTGAGCCGGAAGAAGGCGAAGGCCCTGGTTCCTGGATTTTTTCCTCTTATGCCACGACTGTTGCTCGAAAGGCATTGAAGCTGAAAGTGGACTTCGATCTTCTGCCGGCCGGGATTGCCATAGCCCTAACCTATCAACAAAGAATAAGAGAACTGGAAAAACGAGTCAAAGAACTTGAATGTCAATTGATGAAATAAATAGTAAAAGGGGAGAGAATAATGGACGCTATTGAGTGTATCAAAACAAGGATGAGCATACGCAAATTCAAATCTAAACCTGTTCCGAAGGAGGTGCTCTTGGAGGTAGTCAATATAGCCAAATGGAGCCCTTCATATAAAAATAGTCAACCATGGGAAGCCATAATACTCTCAGGTAATAAAAAAGAGGCGCTGTCAAAGATGCTCATCGGGCTCCTGGAAAATGGCGCAAAGCCATGTCCTGATCTACCGGCTCCAGAATCATGGCCGGAGGTTGAGGCTGCAAGGATTGATCATCTTTTTAAAACGCGTTCTGAGGCTACCGGCATCGATATGAATGATCCTGAAATTGCAGTAAAAGCAAAGAAAGCAAATTTCAGTTTCTATGGTGCACCGCATGTTATCTATCTATTTCAGGATGCCTCTCTGACTCAATGGTCCCTGTTTGACTTGGGATTGTTCGCCCAGAGTCTAATGCTTTCAGCGCATGCCAATGGCCTCGGAACTGTTCCCCAAGCGTTTGCAACCGATTATGCTCAGAACATAAAGAAGTTTCTTTCCATTCCTGAAACAAAACGCCTCGTTCTTGGTATTTCAACTGGATATCCTGATATGGAATCCCCAGTTAACGCATTCAGAACTGACAGAGCTGAAACAGATGAAATTGTGAAATGCATTGAGTGATAGCATATCGGAAAGAAAGTTGTTAAGTCTGGGAAAAAACCGGGGAGGAAAAAACCGGGGTCAAACCTACACATTTGACAAAACCGGCCTGAATTGATAAACACAGTAAGCGATTGAGAGAGTTTCCACATCAATAAAATCTTCAATTTGATTATGGCCAGAGCATTAAGGATACAATTCCCCGGCGCTTTTTATCATGTTACCTCGAGAGGGAATGAACAAAAAGCGGTTTTCAAAAGCGTTCGTGACAGGGAAAAGTTTCTTTCCTATCTTGAATCCGCAACTGAGCGGTATGGAGCGGTCGTCCACGTTTATTGCCTGATGGGCAATCATTACCACTTTTTTCTTGAAACCCCGTTAGGGAATCTGTCAAAGTTGGTGAAAATGGGGTCGGGCCACGCTAATTCGTTGATATATCAGAACAAGATATCAGAACCTCGGCTTATTTTGGGCCAATAACCGCCTTTTTGGTGGCAAAATAGGGGTTTTTGAGAGCGGGCACAGGAGGATGGGCAGCATCTCCTTCGATGTCTTGTCTATATTGACTTGAATATGGTTCGTGCCGGGGTTGTGAGTCATCCCTGCGAATGGTCTCTTTTGGCGCATACAATGAGATCCCGTCTCCCCGGCGGAAGTGTGCACTCATTGCATACGAAAATCTCATGGAGTTAGCTGGCTTTGAAACCTATGATATGTTCAGAGAGTCTCACAGGCATTGGCTGTATGAATCGTTGAAAAATGGCAACAACAGTCCTCAGAGCCAGTGGACCCGAAGCATAGCTGTGGGAAGCGAGGGATTTGTTGAAAAGACAAAGCAAGAGCTTGGCATCCGTGCCAAGGGGCGAAAGGTTCTTGATAGCGGGGTGGGCTTTCAACTTCGAGAGTCAAAGGTTTCCTATTGTGCCCTTTTTGACACTGAAAATGACGATATTGGGGTGAAAAAGGCTACTTGCGGAGCACTAATCCAGATATTTCAGTAAGATAGCGTGGCCCGACCCCAAGCCTAACGGTCCCCAAGCCTAACGGTCTCTATGGGGCTGTGCGGTTTTACAAGGCCGCCAGATCCGAGGCCATTAGTAAAGGTCGTGCTCCGCCAGGGGTTCTTTCTTTCAGTCCGTTTCACAATCGTCGAAGGGAGCGGCCCCCTATGACCCCCATATCGTATCGGAACCACCTATTCTCAGCACTACCCAGGCAGATCACACACGCCAAAACCTGTTCGGTCGAGTGTCTCGACCCCTCTTTTTGATCTTCTGATAGCTTTGTCTGCCTCAACGGCAATGACAACCGACACAGCGATAACACCTGCCTGGAGCCACTCGACTCCCGTCAAAGGGACCGTTCTAAAGATCCATTGAAGGGCGGGGACATAGACAACAGCCATTTGCGCAAAAAAAGCACCCACCACAGAGTAAAACAAGAATGGATTGCTAAGTATACGCATCCGGAAAACAGATTGGAGTCCAGACCGGGAGTTCCACGCCTGGAAAAACTGGAAGAAGACCATGGTTGTCACAGCAACAGTTCTCGCTTCCTCAAGAGATGCCCCTCCGTTCAATGTAGTGACATAGTTGAACACCACACCGGCAGAGATCACAAAGGCGACGATGATACTCCGTTCGATCATGGCCCTTGACATGATGCCTTCTCTGGGGTGCCTGGGCGGTCTTTTAATGATGTCTTTTTCTCCTGGCTCAAAAGCAAGCGCCATGTCTTGGAGACCGTTGGTGACAAGGTTGATCCAAAGGAGTTGGGCAGGCACGTAAGGAATCGGTATGCCAAGAAACATTGCGGCAAGTATGGATAAAATAGCCGCAAAGCCCGTAGGGATGAGAAATAGTATAACTTTTCTGATATTTTCAAAGACCACCCTTCCCTCTTCAACGGCGCTAAAAATGCTCGCAAAGTTGTCGTCCATGATAAGCATATCTGAGGCTTCTTTAGCCACATCGGTGCCTGAACGTCCCATTGCAACGCCGATGTGAGCGGCCTTGAGGGCCGGCGCATCGTTTACACCATCACCAGTCGCGGCTACCACCTCGCAGCGCCTCATCAGTTGATGCACGACTCTCAGTTTATGCTGTGGCGAAACCCGCGCAAAGACAGGGACGTCTTGGACGCTTTCGAAGAGCTCTTCATCGCTCATGGCCCCCAGTTGTCTTCCTGTTATGACCCTAGGTTCCTCATCGGTTAAGCCCAGCCCTTTACTGATGGCAGAAGCCGTATCCGCATGGTCACCTGTGATCATGACGACCCTGATGCCCGCATCCTTGCAGCCTCTAACCGCATCAATGGCTTCTGCTCTCGGAGGATCTATCATTCCTTGAACACCTGCAAATGTAAGGTGACCTTCTACACCATCGTGAGTAAGATCAACAAGATCGTCCGGTGCCTCCTTATAGGCCATTGCCAGGACCCTCGTTCCCTCTATACCAAAATGCCGCGTTCGATCGAGTATTCGTTGGCTTATGGATCCTGGGCCCACAGAACATCGAGTGCATAGACCAATCACCTGTTCTGGAGCGCCCTTTACGAAGATCAATTTCCTGTGACTATCCTGGTGGAGAGTGGCCATGTAGCCGCGTTCGGATTCAAACGGAATCATGGCCAGCCGTGGATAACGCTGCTGTTCTTCTTCAAGCCTTAGGCCCCCCTTAATGGCAGAGACGATTACTGCTCCCTCGGTCGGATCCCCATCAACCTTATGCTGTCCCTCTTCTTCGTAGATGCGAGATTCGTTACAAAGCATAGCTATTCTGAGGAGCATACGAAGGTTGCTCAATGTCATGGGGTCGACGACGTGCCCCTCATGGAGAAACTCTCCCTTCGGTTCGTAGCCGTTGCCGGTCAGCTCATACACGAGATCTCCATCGGATATCAATGTGACAGTCATCTCGTTCTTTGTGAGCGTTCCCGTCTTGTCGGAGCATATGACCGTGGTACTTCCGAGTGTCTCGACCGCCGGGAGCTTTCTAATAATAGCGTTTTTCCGGGCCATCCTGTTTATCCCGACGGCCATTGTTATGGTTACAACGATGGGAAGCCCCTCCGGGATGGCCGCAACAGATGCAGACACGGCCGTCATGAACATCTCTGATGCCGTCTGACCGATAGTAAGCCCCAGTATGAATATCGCTGCGGCACTACCTGAGACAATGAGGCCTATGAATTTAGCAAATCTCCCTATTTTCTCCTGAATAGGCGTTCTAGTAACCGATAGTTCCTTCACTTCACGAGCAATTTGGCCGAGCACAGTCCTTTGCCCGGTATCCACAACAATCCCTTTCGCCCTGCCGCTCACTACAACAGTTCCCATAAAGGCCATGTTCTTTTGGTCCCCGGGAGGCAGATTTTTTTCATCGATCGCATCGACTCCTTTTTCGGCCGGGATCGATTCGCCCGTGAGCATAGCCTCATCAACCCGCAAGTCTTTCGAGCTGAATAGCCTGACGTCGGCAGGTACCTTGACGCCGGAAGTGAACACTACGATGTCTCCGGGCACCAGTTCTTCGCTGCCAATTTCTTTTTCAGTGCCATCTCTGACAACCCTTGCCTTTGGTACGAGCATCTTTTTCAACGCTTTTACGCTTTGTTCGGCTTTATATTCCTGCAGATAACCGATGAATGCATTAAGCAATATGACGGAGACAATGACCCCCGTATCAACATACTCTCGGAAAAAGGCGGTAATAATGGCGGCAATGAGCAAGATATAAATTAGGGGATTTGCAAACTGACCTACAATGATTCTTAATCTGCTTACCTTTTCTTCTTCGGCAAGCTTATTGCGTCCGTACTGCGCAAGCCGCTCTTTGGCTTCTTTCTCAGTGAGGCCTTCTTCTGAGGCACTCAGTTCATGAAATATTTTCTCGACATCACGTTGATACCAGTTCATTCTTCTCTATCCAGTTTGCTTTTCATGCATTCGGGATGCCGCAAGAACCTTCCTTACCCCCCCGAGAACTCTAACAAGCTTCAATGCAGTGTGGAGCCCTTATCACTGGTTTTAGACTGCAATGCTTACAGTAGGAGTTACTAATGGGAGCATAATATTGGTTGCAATAGTGCAGAAATTGTTCGTCAGCCGACAAGGGAGCTCTCTTTTTGAGGATGGTCAAATCTCATCCAGCTTGTCACGGGCAGAATGCCTCGAGCCACACGAACCAGCCTACGGCCCGGGAGGGGCACACGTAGATGTGGGCTACAAGCTAGCGAGCCCATTGTAACTGGGTCTGGACCGTATGCGGAATATGGTGCCGTTGAGGGACCTGTCAGGCGATATCCAGTGGCCAGCCTCAAAAAGAGATCTCCCTTGCCGGCTGACAGTAGATGAAAACTACTTGATGCTCTGCTTAGTATCTTTTTTGTCCAATCGGGAGACGACGATTAGGCAAAAGAACTCATCCGCCTTGCGGAGGAGTTTTCCAATTATGTCTGGATCATGAGACCTTGTGACAATCACCCTCGTCCGCCTGTGCCGGACTGATGGTTTTGATTTGCCGCCATCTCCCGGCAAATCAAAAAAACACAATCTCTCTCTGTCCTACGTGTCTCCGTCGTTAGGTTTTCAACAGCAAGTTGCCGTTCCAACTTCTCAACAACCAGTTTGGTTCCGGCTTGTCTGGGTTAGGACATACAGTACCAAAAATGTCAGGGATGTATATGGGGTGAATACTGTATTTTATCTGGAAAAAGAAATGATAATGATAAGAACTTGCTTTTTGGTGGGGCGAGTATAGGAGACAAAGGGGGGACGACCTTAAATAGTTAAATAAGTTGACATAAAGTATATTTGGGAGTATGTTACGGGCATGCCTAGGATAGCCCGATTAGATACTCCCGGCCTGTTGCATCATGTTATGATCAGAGGAATCGAACGCCGAAAGATATTCAATGATGATAAAGATCGTGAGAACTTCATTGAGCGGCTATCTATTCTCCTGCCTGAAACCAAGACCCAATGTTACGCATGGTCATTTTTATCGAATCACGCCCATTTTTTGTTAAGAAGCGGTCCCGCAGGTATTGCCGCTGTAATGAGAAGATTGCTTACCGGATATGCTGTATCTTATAACAGGAGGCACAAGCGCCACGGGCAGCTTTTCCAAAACAGATATAAGTCCATTATATGCCAGGAAGATGCCTATTTGCAGGAATTGGTTCGGTATATTCATTTGAATCCATTGAGGGCAAAGATAGTGGATGATTTGAAGGAACTGGATCGTTATTCTTATTGCGGGCATAGCGCCTTGATAGGAAAGAAAAAGAGGGAATGGCAAGATGTTGAATATGTTTTAGGTTTTTTTGGAAGAAGGGTTGGTGAAGCGAGAAAGGGTTATGCATCCTATGTTAAAAAAGGCATTGCTTTGGGGAGGCGGCCTGAACTGGTAGGAGGCGGTTTGATAAGAAGCCTTGGTGGTTGGGATGAAGTGAAAAAGATGAGGCTGAGCGGACAGGATCGCATCAAGAGCGATCAACGAATATTAGGGGAGAGCGATTTTGTAAGTGATGTACTTTCAGAATCGGAAGAGGAATTTTCCCGGAAATACAAACTCAAAAGCCTCGGCTATGATTTTGAAAAGGTTGTAGAGAGGGTCTCCATATTATTCCAGGTGGAAAAGGATTACATAACCGGAAGAGGGAGGCAAAAGGACCGGGTCAGGGCCAGGGATTTACTCTGCTATTGGACTGTGGTTGAATTGGGAATGCCTATGGTGGATTTGGCGAGGAAATTTGACATAACGCCTGCCGCTGTCAGTTATGCAGTTCAGCGAGGAGAGAAAATGGCAAAGGAACGGGGTTACCAACTGGAGACTTGAGTTATTTGAATATTTAAGGTCCCCCATTTATCCCCAATCTCGGATTTCCCCATGTCTTTGGGGTGTGTTTGGTAACTATAGAATTTGATAAAACGTATAATCCAGTCACAGTAAGTTTGCTCTGTCCGATATGAATAATGATGGTATCTCAAAACCTGGCGGACCTGATCCATGAGCCGCAAATCCGGATTTGGTTTGAATTTGGGTTTATTTTCCATAAT
>JAQYWL010000528.1 GCA_030145035.1 Desulfobacteria bacterium
ATGGAATGCAGGGAGTAAAGTCCTCAGGATAATAGTCAGGAAAATCAAATGGAACAGGTCGTGGATATCCCCTGAAAAAGTCCAACAACTTTCGTTCAAGCCTTGGAGGGAGGTCGTAAGCTTTCAGGATCAAGGCGTCAATTTCTATGAGTGTTTCAATGCATAGTTCGATGATGTCTTCTTCAGGCGAACGTTCTCTAAATCCCAACCTAATTTTGGCATATTGTTTGACAAGGGACGTGATTCTTCCCATGTTCACAGCTGTAGGAAATGGCGTGGGAATTCCTGATAATGTGTTGATTGTGTTATCACGCCCATATCCTTTGGAATAAATCGCGGCATTTGCCAAAGGAGAGTTAATAAGAGCTGAAAGCAACTCAATATTCATATTGCTCTTCGGCCAAATTCCCAAGAAATTCTGATAATAAGCGAGACCACTTGAGTCTGGGAAACCAACAATCCGCCAGAGACCACGGCTTATTCTTCGGCTATTGGCGATCACCTTTGGTTTATCCCATGGAAGTGTGTGTGCAGTCGTTCGACGATATTGCTCATCCATATTCAAATACACAAATTTCTGGGCATAGTAAGGCTCTATCTTTCCTGGAACTTTATCGAGTCCTTTCATAAATCCGGGCTTTGGAGCAGATGATATCAGAGTGCCCCTATTTTCTCTGAGTGGAATATTCCATTCAATCCCCCTATGAATTTCGGCTACGTCTCTTAACTGTGGGTTATCCTTGAGGTAATCCCAAATCGCTGAAAGGGGAGGATTCCAAAGAGGGGTAGAGTAAGTATCCGCAGCTCGGTCGATGACTTTGACAATTTCCTCAGGCAAGTGTCCTCCCTGAAGAAAAGGTTCCCTTTCGTTCTCGTGTATCCAAAACGTTCGAGTGAAAACAGTTGTCTTGGTCGCCTTATTGTGTTCTGAGGCCAGAACCAACATGGTTTCTTGATCGGAATGTGCGAAGACCCGATCAGGTAGAGCCACGGTCTCCACGTGTTTATACGTGCGGGCAATGCGATCCTGAAGGTCTCCATATCTACCTCCAACGATAGCAGACTTCGGCAACACGAACCCGAGCATTTCCGGAGGATATTCCAGAACTCTTCGCAGAATTTCATAAGGCTTATGCGTGCTCAAGATTTTGTCGCCATATTGTTCTCTTTCTTGGAACGTGAAATCTTCAAACGGGGGATTACAGAGTACGATTTGCGAGGTTTTTGATTGCCTTTCCAGAATATCAGGGCCGAAGATATCTTGAGATACGATTTGCCATCCATCTGGATTCGGATAATCGGCTAACATGAGAGATAAACGGCAGACCTCAGCGGCAAAGGTGTCAACCTCTATAGCGGTTAATCGATCTTTCAGGTACTTGTGCCTTTGCTGGTCAGTCCATGAAGGAGGCAATAGCTCCCGTAGCCGACGCAAGGCAGCAACCAAAAAGACCCCATGCCCCGCACAAGGCTCCAAAACGTGACGTTTATCCTGAGGGAGTGATTCAAAAGGAAGGCGGTCTACAATGAGTTCGGCTACGGTGGACGGCGTGCTATGTATACCATACTGTTTACGAGTTTCTTTGCGTATCAAAGTATTTTCATAAATGAAGGCCAAATCTTCCACAGAAAGGTTTTGAAAATTGAAGGCAGTCCGAAACCCGTCCCAAACAATCTGCCGTGTGTTCGGTTCATCAAGTATCTGCCGTGTCTCCTGGGTTGTGAAGCCGTAAAATTTTTGAATCGCATCTATGATGGTACCTGCGTCATTAGCAGACCAATCGCCGGGGTGTTTTCTATCGCCAAAAATCTTGGCAGCGAGGAAGCGAAAGACCAGCCGAAATAGCAAAGCCTCATCGGGCCTAGTGCCGGCCGCACTCTTTTTATAAGTGATGATAGCTTCATGCAGTATGTCCTTTAGCAAACGATCCAACTTATCATGGATCATGCCCTTCAAAGCCGGCAGAAGACCTATATCAACAAAATCGAGCTGAATTGCCCCCTCAAACGGCGTAATGGCTTTGGCACGAAAAATTGCCTGAGGACTCCACGTCTTACTGTTAGCCTGAAACGCTCGGTGAATATTTCTAGCTGGTATGGTTTCCAAAAACACGGCTCTGCCCGTGGATTCGATGCGGTACCGGTCGAGACGATCATCAAAAGCCTCAAAAAACATGGGTGCGCCCAGACTTTGGTAGCCTGAAACATGGTCCGGGCCCGACTGTCCATTTGCAGTCAATACCCCGATGCAGGCATTGCGGTAGGACGGCGGCCATTGAGCAAATGCTGCCAACGGAATCTCAAGGTCACGCGTTTCAGAAGCAGATGCATCATCGAAGACATAATCTTCCTGTAACAAGGTTTTCAAATAGCCTAAGCGGCTTAGCTCATTACGGACTGTATTTAAGACATTCATGGCCTTTGGGCTCATACTTTTCTCCCGAAGGAAGTTTCCAATGTGGGAGTTTACATTTTTTGGTGTTTTTTTGCGACGCCCCCCTTGTTTGGATGCCAAGCCTTCGACTTCTGTAAGTTAATTATCTCCGAACCAATTTGCTCGGTATCAAATTGCAAATACTGCTGTCTTGTTATGGCGCTGAAGTATTTTCCTTTCTCGACAACAATCATGTCTACGCCGTCAGTATAGATGATCAGCCTTGAAAGGGGCTCTTCTTCGGGTAACATATTTGATAGGGTCTCTATCCCTTTCCGCACCTTTTGGAGGCTTAACCCTTTGTTTCTCAATGACGCCAACACTCGTAATTTGACAATATCTTTAAAAGAGTAGAAAGAGGACTTGCCCTCTCTTTCCGGGGAGACAAGATTAATCCTGACCCAGTATTTTAGCTGATTTAGGGTTGCTCCAGTCAGTTTTCGAACCAGATTTGTTGGGTATACGTTGTGCATCTCAGATGTTGGTTGAAAAAAGCTCCATTATTGTACCTTTTTCAACCAATTTAGGCGGAATGAATTTCCAGGTCAAGGAAAAAGTGAGAGACTGGGACCATTCGGGCAGAACGTGCATAGGCTCTTTGATCTGATCTTTTTGCCGTGAGAACCCGCCTCACACCTTCACGTGCGGTTTGCACATGTCAAGATATGAACGCTAACTCCCTCCATCCCTGCAAGCACAGGCATATCATCCCATGTCCGCCCCCCCCGACCTTATCCTGCAAATAAGTAAATAACTCTATAACTATTGTATTTGATCCAACCGGGACGTCCATAAATAAGTAAAGGTGCCGGTGGGGTCGTCCTTAAATAAGTAAATAAACTGGGTAGTTATTGAATTACTTAAGGATGTCCCGGACTCCGGACTCTTGACATTTTTAGACTGGACGTCGCGCCTTTTCTTTACTTTGGAAAACCCATGCCTCCTGGCATCATAGGCAATGACATTTTCTGATATCTGGACGGAATCTCAAATAAATCGCTCTGGACAGGGCCCCATTTGATATTCTTGTATTGCACAATACCAGCGCCATGGTCCATTTTTGTAGGAAATGGCAATTTTTCGGATATCCAGACCTGAACTTTCTCGCCACCTTCGAAGAGTTCATACTTCTTACACGAGAGCCCAGAAACGGTTTCTTTGCCCAGATATTTTGCCTTGCTTTCTTTTTCAGAGGACCACCTTTCAAATCTTTTGTCACCTGCCTGATAGGGCATCTCCATGTACATTTTGCCTTCTGGCATAAGGGTCCAAATCACGCCCTTGTCTGGCCTAAGAATCGTAATCTGCTTCATCCCTTCTGCTACCATCTCTTGCCGCATCTTATTGCCTTTTACAAAGACCTTACCCGTCACGTATTGGCCCATCCCTTTTTCTTGCATAACGAAATCGGCAGAGAATTCTTCAGAAAAAGCGTGACCGTATAGGGCAAACAATACGGATGTCAAGATAACCACAAATGCCGTACTAGTAGTCTTTCTGTGCATGATTTTTCCTCCTTTAGATTTCATCGAGTACTCGAGTAACCTTCTGAACCAAGGTAAGCTGTAATTGCTTTTCTGCTTTTCCCTGTGTTACCTGAACATGGGAAGAGTGTGGGTGAATCGGGCCTTATCTCCAAGACTTCCAGGCCATCGGATACCTTCGTTCGGTCCCAAAGGACCTGCCTGTGACCTTCAGACCGGGCGGGGCCTGGTGCCTTTTGTGCTCATTTCGATCAACACGGCCAATGACCTCTCCGACTGTTGAGGGGTCAAGGCCCATGGCAGTGATTTCATCCGGCCCTTTGTTCTCTTCGACATATGCCCTTAATATGCCGTCCAGGATCTCATAAGGAGGGAGGTCATCCTGGTCCACCTGATCCGGCTTTAGTTCAGCCGACGGTGGCTTTTGAAGAATTGTCTTTGGGATGACTTCTTCCTCCTTGTTGATCAGACGAGCAAGCTCATAAACCGCTGTCTTCGGCACATCAGAGATGACGGCCAGCCCGCCGCTCATATCCCCGTACAGGGTGCAATAGCCCACTGCCAGCTCTGATTTGTTACCTGATGAAAGGACCAGGTGACCGAACCTGTTGGAAAGGGCCATGAGGAGCACTGCGCGGATACGTGCCTGGATATTTTGCTGTGTTACATCATCTGATGAAGCATCTCCCAACACAGGGGAAAGGGCTTTTAAGATTTGATCATAGATAGGCTTGATCGGGATATGAACCAGCTCGATTTGAAGGTTCTTCACCAGGGCCTTTGCATCTTCCACACTATGCCGGGAGGTAAATTGGGAGGGCATAAAGACGCCCACCACGTTCTCCCTGCCCAGGGCGCGCACCGCGATGCAGGCCGTGAGTGCCGAGTCTATGCCACCACTGATCCCCACCAGGGCCTTCTTGAAACCACACTTATGAGCATAGTCACGCGTGCCCATAATTAGGGCCTTGAGCATGGACTCGGTGCTGGTTTTCGTGATGGGATGGAGCTCGCCTTTTTCGGTCTCTGTATCAAAGACAACCATGTCCTGTTCAAAGTCACGGGCACG
>JAQYWL010000146.1 GCA_030145035.1 Desulfobacteria bacterium
AGACTTTCACTTTTAAAGCTCAAGTGTGAGGCCCAAGATATTTTGGTTTCCCCGCTAAGTGGTGGCCCCCGCATCTTGCCAAGACTACCGACTTTTTTTCGTATATTATCCACAAGAAAAGGGCGTTCTTTTCAAAATTGGAATCCGAACTTCCAGGAGCACAAAAGTAACACGGCAGGGTCAGGCATGGCCTTGCTTCTTCTCTTTGGAGCACTATGTGTTGTATGAGTTCGTTTTGACCTCGGACTTATGCTTTCAAGGAAACATGGGTAGTTCTTGAGGACGCGAACCCGTTAAGATAAGCACCAACCTGAGGTCAACCGAACCGACGGGGACAAATCACGATTTTACAACGTATCCTTGAGAATCTGATGGGTCAGAATCAGGCAAAGTCATGGTTTGACATACGTATTGCAACTTCTCGGGCCTTTGATTTCTCAAGGTTCGATCAAAAATCGTAAATCAGGCCGATTCAAGAACATGTAAAGCGATCAATCATCTCGCCTTGACCTGAACCCGTTTTTCATTGAATTCCCAGCTCCGTTTCGATAAGAGTTGGATACCGTGACATTTCGACGATTTAAGATCCCGGCAAGAAGCCTTTAATGCATCTTTAATGGGTTTAAGTTGCCATGTTGACAGGGCATCTGTAAGGGGTTTATAATTCACAGAAGACAGCCGACCACCGAAAAACTCGCTAGAAATAGCGCTGCTTAAAGCCCGAGGAGCAGAAAATGGCACAAGATAATTGTGTATCCTTATCAGTCAGGAAGGGAATATGGGACGCTTTCAGTGAAATAGCTTCTCAAAGGGAAGTTGATACCTTAGAACTCATTGAAGAGGTCTTGATCGATTTCATTGTCAATAACGTAGATGATTGTCACAGATTCCCCGATTTGCTCAATGATGATGACTTGATAAAGCCTCGGTCGACTTGTTAGTGGACAAATTAAGGCTGAAAATTGGGCACTCTTTTTAAGCCGATTCCCTTCGAAATACAACCTCTCGGTTATATGTGTGATTCAAAGAGACCGTCACAATTTATTGTTATAAGACGAGTCAAAAAGTAAAAATATCCTCGCATTGTCTACAGCCAGAAGATCGTGGTTGGAAGTAACGATTGCGGGCTTTAGCTTCCTAAAGAAAGAGTGTCGCCTTTAAATGAATGTCACGCATCGTCTGTCATGAGGCGGTTGTGTCATGGCCAGCAAGAAAGAACCAGTTGAGCAAAGGCAATATAAGAGGTTTCGAGTCCGGGACGATACGGTTGTTATATTCAGATCCCCTGACGCTGGAATGGGTCGACTAATAGATATCAGCCTGGGCGGACTTACGTTTGATTGGGTTACAAGCGAAGTGCTACCAATTGAAGCAACCAAACTGGACATATGCCGGACAGGCAGTGTTTTTGTTCTGTATAACCTACCGTGTCAAAGCATTTGGGAGTTGTCAATCTACGAAAAACACCCGACCTCTCTACACAGGAAGCGCTGTGGCGTGCAATTTGGCGAGTTAACACCTGACCAAAAATCTCAGCTGGAACATTTTATCCAAAACCACACCACGGGTGAGGTGCAGACACTTCGTTATTGACAAGTGACGAATAACCCATGACCAACAAACAATCACGGAGGATGATATGTCTTTCAAAGAGAACCTGAAAAAGAAGATGTTGATAGACACCCTTTCAAGGACTGTGTCACAGTCTATCGGATCGCCTGAGAGGCCTTGGAAGGTGGATAAAGAAACCATGCGGAGGCTTCTTTCGTTGAGTCCTTTTGTCCTGGAAAAACGAAGAGATCTTGAGCTCTATTTTCGACAAGTTGAGCCTGGCATAGGAGAGATACTTGTGCTGGATAACGAACTCCCCCTTTATGGCAAAACCACCCTTGACGATGTGACGCTACGGAAAAGCCCTTATTTGAAGGAAATGATCAGTATTCGAAACGCTATCAAGATCTTGCATCAGTCGGATGTTATCATGTCCAAAGGCCGGGATGCGCTCCGCTATGTACACGACCGCGCTTTGGATTTGCTGGACCTTAGGTTTGAGGAAAAGGACATAGAAGAAATGGTAAATGATGGAGTTGATGCCCTTGCAAGGGGAGATTCCGAGGCAGTCATGGAGACCCTTGATCTCTTTGTCGAAATTCTGGGCTACGAGTCAGTGCCGGCGGCGGTACTAGTCAATGACTACGTGATGTTCGGTTCTCGCCATGAGGCAGAAGACAAAAGGGAAGCCTTTGGCCCTATCATTATGTACAACGACAGAACGAACATCCTCAGGCTGATCGAAGGAACGGTGCATGTGGACGATCCTGTTGAACAAGAAGTAATTCCCAGGGTTGCTTTAGGTGAAGTAGAGCCGGACGCAGAAGGGTACCGGGTCTTCCGATTCTTGAAGGAGGCAGTCATGAAAAAGGAACGACCTGTCCTTCAGTAACAGCCTATTTGGGCATCATAGCTCACCTTGAACTGCAAAGTATAGGCAATAGGCTATTCCCTTTTGGCGGAGAATTCGCATTTATGTGACTTTATGAGAGCGACCACTATGCAACTCATGAAAAGCCCTATTCACAAAGATAGAAAGGTTCGGTGAATAAGAAACGCTTTCCCACTCAATCACAGAGAAGTGCAATTGAGGGTGTGACAGACGCTAACACATGATTGTGATCTGACGTCATGGCATTCACAAAACATAGTTACAAGTAATATCATAGGAGAACAAAATGAGATTTCAGGATATTCAAAAGATGGCCAAAGGCATGGATATTAACACCTACAGGATGAAAAAGACTGACATGATCAGGGGTAATATACGCCGGCCACCTCATCGAGCATCGGGGACAAGGGAAGTCAAATGTTTGCCCGAATCCGTAACAGTTGGTCCGGGAATCCTGTGGACAGAGACCTATCCAACGTTCAGTGCACGGAAAGGTCGCAGAGAAAGTTGACCAATGAATATTTTGCTGGTTTACCCCGAATTTCCAGACACATTCTGGAGTTTCAAGCATGCTCTTAAATTCATTCACAAAAAGGCTTCCTTGCCACCACTGGGCTTGCTTACAATAGCTGCAATGCTGCCTCAAGAATGGTCCAAGCGCTTGGTGGATACCAATGTGACTAGGCTAACTGAAAAAGACTTGACGTGGGCTGATTACGTGTTCGTCAGCGGCATGGTTGTGCAAAGAGACTCAGCACGTCAAATCATTACCCGGTGCAAGGAAGCTAGCCTTATGGTCGTTGCCGGTGGCCCCCTCTTCACGAGTGAATACGAGGACTTTGGGGATGTTGATCATTTCGTGCTGAATGAAGCCGAACTGACCCTGCCGCCTTTTCTTGCAGACCTCGAAATGGGATGCGCCAGGCGTGTCTACAAGACATGCCGGTTTTGCGACATAAGGAAAACGCCGACTCCCTTGTGGGGGGTGCTCGATTTAAAACGGTATGCCTCCATGAGTATACAGTTTTCCCGAGGCTGCCCATTCAATTGCGAGTTCTGCAACGTGACGGCGTTATTTGGGCACCGGCCACGCATCAAGACTGCCGAGCAGATTATTGCCGAGTTGGATGGTCTCTACAGTCTCGGTTGGCGGAGGCACGTTTTCTTCGTTGATGACAACTTCGTCGGAAACAAAAGA
>JAQYWL010000519.1 GCA_030145035.1 Desulfobacteria bacterium
GTAAGGTGTGGACACTGCCCATAGGAATACCGTTCCGATCCAGATAAGTGGCTACGCTTATACTGACATCAAGGATCTTCCTTTGCCTGGTGTATCGACGGCTCTTAACGCCGGAGAAACTTTCTCCCGCCAGCACCTTATCAATCATCATTTGAGTCTCAGGCCAGTTCTCCTCTGGGACATAGTCTATTTTCTTGCCCAGAAGCTCCTCCGGGGCCCACCCGAAAACCTGGGTGAATGCCGGGTTTAGATAGATAACCGCACCCTCCACGTCATAGGCAACAATAGGATCAGGACATGCCTCCAGAACCATACGATATTTTTCCTCACTCTCCCGCAGCGCCTCCTCCGCCCGCTTACGTTGTTCTATTTCCCGCTTCAGTCGTTCGTTAGCTGTCACCAGTTCGGGACTGTGCTCCTGCACCCGTCGTTCCAGTTCGTGGTGGACTTTTTCCGGCGCCTCGTTTGCCCGATTGCGCTCCCTTGCTTGTTTCTCTAACTCCTTAACCCTTTGTTGCAATTCTTCATAGGTCGCCTCACGAGCCATTGGAATGTTCCTCCTGTTGACCTTAGAAAACAAGAAAGCTCCAAACACAGGTATCCTTGATACAATGTGTACAGCTTTTTTGATTTCCATAAGTGTTCTCCCCTTATCTGGGGGGTTATGCCGAAACTTACGTTCTTGTCACGCAAAATACTAATATATGTCAGGGGGGCTTCGGTTGTCAAACTGAACTCTACGACTATCGCTACGACACACAGCCTGTCAAGCTTGGATCTGGCGGTTCACAAAAGCCAATGGCCATTGCCAAACATCAACTCAAATCGGAAATATTTATTCCGCACCCCTGGCGTTGACGAAGGCATGCTTTGGTGCTAAGAAAAACAGTAACCGTTCACGGGTTCAATGGTTCAGGGGTTCAGGGTTCAATGGTTCAGGGGTTAACATTGATGATTGATGATTGATGATTGAAGATTGAACAATGAAAAAACAATCGACAATCGACAATCCCTGGCCCAGACCTGACTTACGGAGATAGTAGCCTCTTTCAATTAGATCGCGCCAGGGCGGGCGTAAATCGACAATCAAAAGACGGTGAACTCTGAACCTGTGAACGCATACGAAAAACAAGCCCGTCCACAGGCGATGGGCTGAATTTTGTCCCAGGTGATAAAATTGCTTCGCAATTTTATGTAGGGAGGCGTTGTGCCAGGCAAAAACCTCTTTGAAAGGATACTGGAGACGCACGGGATAAGCCCAGCGCCTGGGCAGGGGGAGCCCATAGAGCTCTTGATTGATCAGACCCTTACCCAGGATGCCACAGGCACCATGGCATGTTTGCAGTTTGAGGCACTTGAGGTGTCACGGGTTGCCACCAAGCGCTCAGTCAGTTATGTGGACCATAATACCTTCCAGGCTGGGTTTCAAAATAGCGATGACCACCGGTTTCTGCAATCCTTTGCAGCCAGGTACGGCGTTATCTTTTCCGGGCCTGGCAACGGGATCTGCCACCAGATTCACCTGGAGCGATTTGGAGTTCCAGGTGACACCCTCCTGGGCTCTGACAGCCATACATCAACAGGAGGGGGCCTTGGGATGCTGGCTATCGGGGCCGGGGGTCTTGACGTTGCCATGGCCATGGCAGGGCACCCCTTCCCCCTGACCTGTCCGGAGGTGGTCCTGGTGCGGCTTGAGGGGGTACTCTCTCCATGGGTCACGGCCAAGGACGTTATCCTGAAACTGCTCCAGCGCGTCTCGGTAAAAGGTGGCGTTGGAAAGGTGTTTGAATATGGAGGCCCCGGGGTGGCCACGTTATCGGTACCCGAGCGGGCCACGATTGCCAACATGGGCGCAGAAGCCGGGGCTACGAGTTCCATCTTTCCAGGCGATGAAGTCACCTTTCGCTTTTTGAAATCCCAGGGAAGAGAAAAGGACTTCAGGCCCCTTTCCGCAGACCCTGATGCATCCTATGCTGAGGTTCTGACCATAGACCTTGGCGAACTGGAACCCATGGTGGCCCGGCCCCACATGCCGGACCGGGTCTGTCCTGTAAGAGAGATTGCCGGGCTGAAACTGGATCAGGTGGTCATAGGCAGTTGCACCAATTCCTCCTATATTGACCTGGCCAATGTGGCAGCGATTCTAAAAGGAAGATCCGTCCGTCCGGAGACGAGCCTTGTGATAGCACCGGGCTCCAGGCAGGTACTGGCCGCACTGGCTGAAAGCGGAGCCCTGGGCGACATCATAAAGGCCGGTGCCCGCGTGCTTGAATGTGCCTGCGGTCCCTGCATTGGTATCGGACAATCTCCGCCTACTGATGGTGTTAGCCTCAGAACATTCAATCGAAATTTCAAGGGGCGAAGCGGAACCCAGAGCGCTCAGGTCTATCTCTCCAGTCCGCAGGTGGCAGTGGTCTCTGCCCTGAAGGGTGAAGTTGCGGACCCGAGGTCGTTTGGTCAACCGGCAAAGGTTGACATACCCGAGGCTTTTCCGGTGATTGACTACCTGTTTGTGCCGCCTTCGGATCATCCTGATGCTGTGAATGTCGTGCGGGGCCCCAACATTAAGCCCCTGCCCAGAGGCCATGCCATGCCTGAAACCCTCAAGGGTGAGGTGTTGATTCGCCTGGGAGATGATATTACCACGGACGACATTATGCCGGCAGGTGCCCACATCATGTCTCTGCGATCCAACATACCGGCCATTTCCGAATACGTGTTTTCACATAGTGATCCTGATTTTGCCAAAAGAGTTAGGGACAGGGGGGGTGGATTCATTGTGGCCGGGAGGAACTACGGCCAGGGTTCTAGCCGGGAACACGCGGCCTTAGCACCTATGGCCCTGGGGATCAAAGGGGTCATAGCCCGCTCTTTTGCCCGGATCCACAGGGCCAATCTCATCAATTTCGGCATTCTTCCCATGACCTTTATGACAGGTGAGGATCTTGAGCAGATAGAGCCTGGCGACCGGATCATCATTGAGGACGTGATAAGGTTGTTGAAAAACAGCAGAACACTTCGTGTCCAAAATAGAACCCAGAGCAGCACCTTTGAGGTCTGCATCGATTTGGATCGGAGAGAAAAAGATGTAGTAATGGCAGGCGGACTTCTCGAGTTTCTTAGACTGCGAAGAAGTTAATACCTTAGCAATAAATTGGTATTGTTACAGGTGCCACATCAAAGAATAATCACGAAAGCACGAAAGATTGAAAACACGAAATAGCATTTTGAAATCGGCATTGCCCTGTCGGCTTGAGGAGATTACCCGAAATCCGAAATAGAATAATCCGCAATCCAAAATCCA
>JAQYWL010000067.1 GCA_030145035.1 Desulfobacteria bacterium
TTCGGCGAGCCTATTATGATATGTAAACTCATTATCGAGCGATCATTTAGCATATGTGTTTGCTAAAGTCCACTCTTGCTTTTTGGTTGAGTCGTTGGTCTCGATAATCACTGCTCACCTCTTCGGACTCAACCATTCAACCACTCAACCAAGATATATTCCCTAAAACTCAAAGCTTACTCCACCCTCGAACCAGCGATTTGGCTGGGGAAATACTTCGCGGTATAAATAGCTCGCATTAGTGACGTTGTACACGGCGCCGAAGAGGCTTGGCTTGCCGTATCGCTCGGGGAAAGGGAGTCTGACCTTCAGGAGATAATCAAAGACGAAGACCTTGTCGTGCGTCTCCGGGTAGGTGGAATTGTGATCGATATATCTCCCGACAATCGAATGCGTCATCCATTCGTGAGTATAAGAGGCCGATACGTTATACAAGGTTCTTGGAATATCCTCGATCACGTCGTCAGTTTTTTCATTTCTCACATCGACATAGCTTCCGCCGAATGAGAGCGTCAGCCCAAAACCGAAAGATGCTGTTATGTTCCCTTCTATGCCCTGGCGGGTAACCTCCTCGATGTTTTCATACCTTTCCGTGTCTTCGTTCTTAACGACGAGGTCCTTGATGTCTGCCCGAAAAAGGTTAAGCTCAAATCGCAAAAATTGAAATGGTTGCACTTCCCCACCGAGTTGATAGTTTATGGCAGTCTCCGGATTGAGATCGGGGTTGCCATACTTGGGGTGATGAACCCATAGAACGTCGGGCACTGAAAATCCTTTGGCAATTTGAGCCCGGACTATGGCATCGTTGCCCGAAATACGATAGACGACACCGCCCGAAGGGCTGAACTCACCGCCAAAATCTTTATTATCGTCGTAGCGGAGGCCGGCATTGAAGGAGAAATCGCCTACTGTAAACGTATCGTTGGCGTAAGTGGCCCAGTTTCTGGTCTCACCCTCCATGTCTCTGTTCCAGACTTCAGAGACCCAATCGAATTCGCCCCAGTCCTCGTCAAACCCGAGGATAAGGGTATTTACCTTAGGCGTGTCATAGCGCATCCGTGCACTGACGCCCCAAATTTCATCCAGGTAATCATTATAGATTTCCCTGCGGTCGCTATAGACATCGTCAATCCGGCTATAAAACCGATGGTGGTGCCCCTCAAGGGTCAGATCAAGATTTTCAACAGGCGAGGTCTCAAAAAGGAGCCGCTCGTAGGTGCGTTTGCGATCGATGTCGTCCCAGAAGTCCGCGTAATTAAGGACAGGGTCTTCATTGCGGCCCTTGTCGTAGCTGCAGGCAAAGTTCAGGCGGCTTGTCTCGCCCAGTTCACAGTTAAGCTTACCATAAGCGGCATCCTGTTCGTATTCTGTATGCTCGATAAAGCCGTCGCTCTCATCGTGGGTAAGGGAGAGGAGATACCCAAAGCGGGCCACTGTACCGCTGAACGTTCCGCGGCTTTTTGACGTTTTAAACTCTCCATAGGAGGTCCGCACATCGGCCGCAAACGGCTTTTGGGGGTCCGGCTCTTTGGTGATGATGTTTATCACGCCACCCAGAGCAGAGCCCCAGCCAGAGGAGGCTGCCCCTTTGTAGATCTCGATCCGTTCGATCGCATCAATGGGAAGATAAGAAAGGTCGGTCATGGGATTGGCTAATTGGTTGAGGGGGACGCCATCCTGGTAGACGGCTACGTGCCGGATCTCCGAACCAAGGATTTGGGCCGTAGCTTCGCTTCCCAATCCACCCTTAAACCCCACATACACACCCGGTACATACTGGAGCACCTCGGCCGCATTGGAGGCCGGCATCTTTTTGATATCTTCTCTCGTGATAACGGTGATGTTGGCAGCAACCTTCTGCTTCGGTGTCTCCGCGCGGGTGGCTGTGACCACGATCTCTTTCAATTCATAGGCCTCTTCATGGGCCTCGGGTTGGGAGGCCGTATCTTCAGGCCACGCCTCCAAAGAGAACATAAGCAGAAAAAACGAAGCTAAGAATGCGGTTAGTATATTCATAATCTTGGCAAATACCGTTTAAATCCCCCCTAACCCCCCTTTTTCAAAGGGGGGAACCGGCTTTGGCCAAAAAGTCCCCCTTTATAAAAGGGGGACCCGCCTGCCGACGCCTGAGACAGCATTCAGCTTATGTGCCGGCATCTCTGGCAATGGCGGGCAGGTTTAGGGGGATTTTTCAGGTAACCGCACAGGTCTAACTTTTTCAAGAAGTGTTTTGCGACTTATACCCAATAGTTCGGCTGCTTTGGTTTTATTATTGTGGGTGCGCCTCAGGGCCAGGCCGATAAAGAACTTTTCCATATCCTTCAAGTTCAGACGGGATATCCCCTGATACGCTTCCGTATCAAAAGGTAGGTGATCGGTCGTAATCATAGTCTCCTTACAGGTTATCACTGCCCTTTCTATGACGTTTATCAGTTCCCGGACATTCCCTGGCCAATCGTACTCCCTGAGGGATAACATAGCGCTATTAGAAATCCCGGCTATAGGTCGTCGATACGCCCGACTGATCTTCTTAAGATAGTACTCAGCCATGAGAGGGATATCCTCCCTTCTATTCCTCAAGGGTGGGATTTCAATGGTATAGATGCTTAAACGGTAGAAAAGATCCTGACGAAAGCGGGCACTTTCAACCTCTGCCTGGAGGTTGCGGTTGGTTGCCGCAAGGACACGAACGTCCGAATATATGGGTAAGGTCCCTCCCACGCGCGTGAAGGTCTTGGTCTCCACCACCCTGATGAGTTTGGACTGAAAAAAGCTGGGTGCCTCGCTGACCTCATCCAAAAAAAGGGTCCCCTTGTTAACCAGCTCAAAGATACCCACCTTTCTCCCTATCGCACCGGTAAAGGCCCCCTTTTCATGGCCGAACAGTTCGCTTTCCAAAACCCCGGCGGCAAATTCATTGCAGTTCACCGGAAAAAACACCTTATCCCGCCTGTCGCTTGCAGCATGGATGGCTCGTGCAACCAACTCTTTTCCTGTACCGGTCTCCCCGCAGATAAGGACGGTAACAGGCAGACCGGCCACCTCATTTATGGATTCGAGTACGTTCTTGATCCCCTCTGATTGTCCTATGATGGCCACCGGCGTTCTTGCCTGGAGGGCCCTTTCTCTACGAAGTGAGGCGACCTCCTTTAGCATCTCCCTCTTGGCCAAAGCCTCCCGGAGGGTTGTCCAGAATAAATCTAGTTTGTCGTCGATCGGCTTTTCAAAATAATGGAAGGCGCCTTCCTTGACCGCCCGGATAGCCTCTTCTGTGGAACCGAAGGCGGTAATCAGGATAACGGGGATGTCAGGGTACAGGTCCTGAACCCTGACAAAAAGCTCCGTCCCGCTCATCTCAGGCATCTGCACATCTGAGATAACCAGATCTACAGGCTCCGTGTTCAGGATTTTGATCGCCTTCTTGGCCGACGTAAGAGGGACTATGTCAAAGCGATCGGTCTCCGGAAGAGAAAGGAAAAGCTCCAGGAATGACTCGTTGTCGTCTATCAACAGGATTTTTGATTTATTCATACGCAGGGTTCAGCTACCAAATTTATTTGAAGGTGTCCATACTCTGTGTCAGAA
Source organism: Desulfobacteria bacterium (assembly GCA_030145035.1). GTDB lineage: Bacteria > Desulfobacterota > Desulfobacteria > Desulfobacterales. The sequence goes on from JAQYWL010000067.1 coordinate 3,586, forward strand.
AAAAATGTCCTTTTCCTCTTGGGTGTATAGAAACGTTACACTAAATAAAGCCAAAAATCTCCAATATTGTAACGTTTTGTTACAGTGAAAAGGCAAGCTCATTTCTGCTCCGAGAATTCAGTTTGGATTACAGCTACTTACGCTTCGTTTTGAGGACGGTTTTTTTTGGCATTATGATTGCTATAAAATAATCTATATAGGATTCAACTTTTTTTCTTTAGCAGTACGTATATTTTTCCCGTATTTTCTACGTAATAATTTAACGTCTCGGAATTTCTACAACCTGTTGACATTATAGCTATTTATTGGCTTTGTTGCAAAGTCAATCAGGAATGATGGAATATTGGAATGATGTGAAAAACAGAAACAAGAACAAAACACCTTTTAAACCCAATATTCCAGTATTCCAACATTCCAGTATTCCAATTGGGGCGAAGCCCCTAAGTTCGTATTGCTTCTTGGTTGAGCCTACGGCATTTTTACAACTCTCTGATAAAGTTTCTAATTTCTTAAGCGCCTAACGAAATTTCTAATGAAGGCATGCGGTTTTGTTGATCACCTCAAGTGAGAAGGAACATTCCGAATGATTCGTAGGCCGACCTATGAAGAATTGGAACAAGAGCGCAATGAGATAGAAAAAGAAGTTCGTGAATACAGCGGGGCAGGGGTGGCCCTGAAACAATTCAAGACAATTTTTGACAAGGCAGGTTGGGGCGTCGGGATAATCGACATTAACGGAAATCTCGTTTATGTAAACGAGACTTTTGCCCAGATGCATGGATATACCCCCGAGAGTGTCATTGGAAAAGACTTTTCTATTTTTCATCTCGAAGAACAGATGAAAAATGTGGAAAGAGTAAAAAAGGAACTGGAACAGACGGGCAGCCTCACTGCTGAAGAGGTCTGGCATAAAAGAAAGGATGGTACGTCCTTTCCCACTTTGATGCATGGTACATCTATAAAAGATGATAAGGGGAATCCTTTGTATTTATGTGCAACCGCAATTGACACCACCGAACAAAAGCGAACAGAGCAAGCACTGCGGGAATCGCAACTCCTCTACCGTACCCTTTTTGAAAGTGTGCCAGTGGGCATCGGGTTGGCCACGGTTGATGGCCAGGTTTTGGCGTACAATGACACAATGGTCCAGATGACGGGTTACTCGAGAGGCGAATTGAATCAGATCGACCTCAAAAGTACCTATCAGCATCCTGAGGAGCGTGCATTAATTCTGAAACAATCTCAGGAGGACGGCTTCGTTCGCGACTTTGAGGTGAAATTGAAGCGCAAAGATGGCACGCCCTACTACGCGAGCCTGAACATAACTCGGTTCACCTTGGGCGCAAACGACGTCCTTCTGACACTGGCCCAAGACGTCACCGAGCGCAGGCATGCTGAGCAGGCCTTGAGAGAAAGAGAAGCTGCTTTGCGTACGCAGGCTGATGAGATTCAGAAAGCAAATAGCGCGTTAAGGGTTTTGCTGAAACGAGCGGACGAGGATAAGAGAGACATTGAAAAACACGTGTTGTACAATGTTAAGCAACTGGTTATGCCATGTGTGGAAAAAATGAAGAAAAGCGATTTGGATGCCGAACAAATATCCTATTTAACCACACTTCAATCAAGACTAAATGACATTGTTTCCCCATTTAGTTACACATTATCCAACAAATATTTGAACCTTACTCCTACAGAGATTCAGGTAGCAAATCTTGTAAAGGAGGGTAAAACCACAAAAGAGATAGCGGCATTGTTGAATCTGTCTCCCAGGACCGTTGAGTGTCACAGAGGCAGTGTTAGGAGAAAAATGGGGATAAAGAAGAAGAAAGCAAGCCTCAGAACTCAACTCTTATCTCTTGAGTAACACGTAGATTCCAACCGTATTTTATACGTAATAATTCAGTCTTGTTTTTTGGAGGAACCTTCGGCATTTTAAAAACGATCTGATAAAGTTCCTCTGTCCATGACTGGCATCACCTATCTTCAAACAAAGCGCCTCGATTGGCGGGCAACCATTCTGGCAAGTTAACTGCAATTTTGGGATGTCGGAAGCAACGGCAATATACTGAACGTGCATGATGACAGGAGTGAGTCCGATTGATAATCAACAGGCCTTGATTTAGTGGAAAAGCAGGGCGATAGGTAATCATGTCTTACGCGCCTAACATTTTGATAATCGACGATGAACCCCTTATGTGCGACAGCCTGAAGGTCTTATTAAGCACCCAGGGCTATGAAATACACACGGCTAATAGTGGCAAAGAGGCTGTAGAGTATCTAGCAAAGAATAGTTTCGACTTGGTCCTTATGGACATAGTTATAGCGGACATGGATGGGCATCGGCTCATGCATTACATAAATAGTCAGGACTTAGAGACCGTAGTCATTGTCATGACTGGGCATGCTTCCGTAGAATCAGCTATAGAGGCCCTAAGGAGTGGGGCCTATGATTACCTCAGAAAGCCTTTTGAGCATGAGGAATTGTTAAAAACGGTGGAAAATGTCCTTGATCAAAAAAGCTTGAAAAGCGATCGCAAGCGGGCGCACGAGGCGCTGCGAAAAGCTCATGACCGGCTGGAACGCGGGATTGAAGAACGCACCGCTAAGCTGGCTAAAGCAAATGAGCAATTGAAGTTGGAAATAGAAAAGCGTAAGCGGGCGGAGGAAGCACTACGAGAAAGCGAAAAGTGGTTGGAAACCTTGCTTGCTGAGGTTGCCAAAAAAAACGCAGAGCTTGACTCCTTTGTTCATACAGTCTCCCATAATCTCAGAGCCTCCCTCTTCACCATCGCTGGTTTCACCGATGCCTTACGAGACGATTTTGGGAGCATGCTCTCAGAGCAAGGGCAAAATCACTTTAGGTACATTGGCGATGCTGTCCGGAAGCTGGAGCGTTTCATCAACCATCTGCTGGATTTTTCCCGCGTCGCACGCCAAACTGAAAAGGGGACAGAGTTTCCCTTTGCCGAACTTGTAGGAGAGGCCCTGAAACTGCTTCAACCTCAGATCAAAGCGCAGGGTATCGAGGTGAACGTCCAAGAAGATCTCCCGGTCATTTACGGTGAAAGGAAACGATTGGGCCAGGTTGTAGATAGTCTGTTGGCCAATGCGGTTAAATATATCGGAAAAGACAACCCTTCTCCACGCATTGATGTAGGCACCAAAGAACAAGACGGCCAATACATTTTTTTTGTTCGTGATAACGGCATCGGCATTGATCGAGACCAAGTCAAGGACATCTTCGACATCTTTCACCACCTACGCGCAAGGAGAGACTATCCCGGCATAGGCGCGCGACTTGCCATCTGCAAGAAGATAATGGAACGTCACGGCGGCAGGATATGGGTGGAGTCGGAGGCCGGCAAGGGCTCAAGATTCTACTTTAAGCTTCCCAGAAAGAGATGACAATGGCACAAGAAATGGCAGAAGAGCTGAAGAAATATAAGGAAATCTCTAATGACTGATAATGCACAAAAAAAGTTAGAGCAAGATGTTGAAGACTCAGACAAAGCACCTGTCGAGCCCAAGGGGACAGAAGAGACCTTGCGTGGCAGCGAGGTGATGCACCGACTCCCGCTCAAAGATCCTCTGGCCCTTGTCGTGTTGCTCGATCAAAGCGGCCGTTACATCTCTGCCAACAAAGCGGCTCTTGAGTTTTTTGAGTGCGACCTTGTGGGACTGCTTGGCAAAAAAGTCTTGGACTTTACGGCCCGTGATTCTTTAAAGCAACAGCAGGAAAAACTTCTCTTCTGCACGACCCCTTGTACCGTTGAGATAGATTTCTTGATCCGGGGAAAGAGAAAAAGACTTTTGCTTAACGTGGTGCCTTCAACGGTGTTAGGGATAAAGTTCGTGTGTGCTATCGGACACGATATCTCGGAGCACAAAAGGATCGAGAGGGAAAAAAAGAAACTGGCAGTGCAGTTCCGAGAAGATGAGAAGATGGAAGCCGTCCGCATACTTGCCAGAGGCATTGCCCATAAGTTCAACAATATCCTCCAGGGTATCTATGGGTATGCCTTCTTGATGCTCATGAATATAGATGCTTCCCACCCGCATTTTGAAAAACTGAAAGAAATAGAAAGTTTCGTTAAAGACGGCGCAGATTTTAACAAACTGCTGTTAGGTTTTGCCAGGGGTGGCAAATATGAGGTCAAGGCAACCGATTTAAACGAGATCATCGACAAGAGTCTTGAGATGTTCAGCGATGCCAAAAGAGAGATAAGGATTCATAGAAAATATCAGAAAGATATCTGGACGGTAGAAGTAGATCAGGGACAGATTGCACAGGTGCTGTTAAGCCTTTGTCTCAATGCCTGGCAGGCAATGCCCGGAGGTGGCGAGCTATATCTGCAAACGAAAAACGTTACACTTGATGAAGGCTATGTTAAGCCTTTTAATGTGAAGCCGGGTAATTATGTGAAGATATCGGTTACTGACACTGGTGTCGGCATGGATGAGTCTACCCGGCAAAGGATATTCGAACTGTTTTTTACCACCAAGGTGACTGGACGCGCGGGGCTGGGGCTTGCCTCTGCTTATGGTATTATAAACAGTCATGGTGGCATTATGACCGTCCACAGTAAAAAGGGTGAGGGGGCCACCTTTTACATGTATCTGCCAGCCTCGAAAAAAGAAGTGACAAAAGAACGGGAAGGGGCTGGTGAGATAATGAAGGGAACAGAGACTGTTCTTCTTGTAGATGACGACGAGACGATTATTGTTGTTGCCGGGCAGATTATGGAGTCAATGGGTTACAAGGTCTTATTGGCCAGAAGCGGAAAAGAAGCCATAAAAGTTTATAAGAAAAACAAGGACAAGATTGATATGGTTGTTCTTGACATGGTCATGCCGGAGATGAGCGGTGGCGAAGCCTATGACAGGATTAAGGAGATCAACCCCAACGTAAAGGCCCTTCTCGCAAGCGGATATAGCATGGATGGCCAGGCACAAGAAATATTGGAACGCGGTTGTAACAGTTTTATTCAAAAGCCGTTCAATATTGAGCAATTATCACACAAGCTAAGAGAGGTTTTGGATAAGAAATAGTAGAGACAGGGGCATCCTTCACTGCCACATTTGACGCAGTTTTACAAACGCTCGCACCACAAAGATACTGGCCTCTACGGCCCGTGTCGTATTGAGTACGCTAGCAGCCATAATTGCCCCATGCTCCGTAAAGGCGTAAGGAAGAGTCCGATTTCGCAGCCTCTTCCAGATTTCCCGGCTCTATCACTTCGCCTAACTCCTGCAATACCGTCAATACCCGGTCCAGACCGCCGATACGCCTCGCATAGCGTATCAGGTCAAGGGCAGTGGCCTCAGGTGTGGAAGTAGGGATATGGCCCGTTTGAACTTTTACCTGGGTTAGCGGTACGTCGGCCTGTTTAAGGCGCTGGGAGCAGCCACTTCCAGATTGGTAAAAAAACAATATCTTTTCCTTGGTGTGTACACTTTTGATCCCCAGTAAATTTTTCAGTTATCCATCACGGCGCGGAGTTGTCCACAGGCCGCATTGATGTCACACCCCTTACTGTGACGGATAATGGCTGTGTAGTGATGATCCGAGAGAACCTTTTGAAAAGCGAGGATGGCACCTTCCTCAGGTCTCTTAAACTCAGTTCCCTCGTACGGATTGAATGGTATTAGGTTGATTTTAGCCCGCAAAGGTCTCAACAGCTTTGCCAGTCGCTCCGCATCCGCGGGGGTGTCGTTCACCCCGGCAATTAAGACATATTCAAACATGATCGTCCGGCGAGACGGGAGCGGAAATCTGCGGCAGGCAGACAGGATCATCTCGATCGGATAGGTGCGGTTGATGGGCATCAACTTGTTTCGGGTATCGTTGTCCGAAGCATTCAGGGACACGGCCAGGTTGACCTTAACGTCCTGTCCCAGATCATCCATCCTCGGCACCAGCCCCGCTGTGGAAAGGGTGACCCGGCGACTGGAGAACTGAAGGCCGTTGTTGCGTGTAATGGTCCGCACGGCCTGCACGACACTGCTGTAGTTGGCAAGCGGCTCCCCCATCCCCATGAAGACGATGTTGGTCAGAGAGCTTGGGTCTTGAAGATCATCTCGCACGGCGCACACCTGATTAACGATTTCCGCGGGTTCAAGATTTCGCACCAGCCCGCCACGACCTGTGAGGCAGAACTTACACCCCATTCCACAGCCCACCTGGCTCGATATGCACAGTGTCCAGTGGCCCGGTTCCGGAATCAATACGCTTTCGATATATTGGCCGTCCTTCAAACGGGAAAGGTATTTTCTGGAACCATCTTTTGAGGTCTGAACCTGTTCTATCTCGAGCCGGCTTATGGCCAGTCGCTCCGACAGGAAGCTCCTGAGGTCCTTGGAAAGGTCTGTCATGTCCGAAAAGGAATAGACGCCTCGCTGGTAGATCCATCTGAGGATCTGGCCGGCCCGATAAGGGGCAATGCCGTATTGCCCGAGCCACCGTACGAGGTACTCTTCGCTAAAGCTTTTCACATCCTGGCGAACAAACATCAAAGTATTTTCTTGACACATGGTTTAGGTGATAATAATTATAGTAATTTTGGGCATCCTTCATTCCTCGGTTTACACTTTTCAAGAATGCGGGCGCCAAGAGATAAATTCTTTTGTTCGTACTTTTTGGTGTCAGGTGTCAGGTGTCAGGAGCGAGAAACGCAAGACCTGCCCGCCATTGCCGTGTATGCGGGCATTGTAACCTCGCTGTGACGCAGGCGTTGGCAGGCGGGTCTGAAACCTGAAACCTGAAATCCCAAACCCGGAGTGGTGAAAAAAAGTGTAAACTACTTTATGGCGAAAATGAAGGATGCCGAAATTCCCATACTACAAATCCAGAGGTCGGGCGATGAAATTAGACGAGCAGGTTATAACCAGGGCCATCATAGAGCGTTTCACCCAAAAATGGATCGATTATCTGGACCTTGATGTTGCTATTGTCGGCGGCGGGCCGGCAGGGTTGGTGGCGGCCTATTACCTGGCCAAAAAAGCAAGGAAGGTGGCCCTTTTTGAGCGCAAGCTGACCATCGGAGGCGGGATGTGGGGTGGCGGGATGATGTTCAATGAGATTGTGGTTCAGGATGAGGGAAAAAAGGTTCTTGATGAACTGGGCATTTCCACCTATCCCTTTCAAACAGGATACTATACGGCGGATGCTGTGGAGGCCACCACGACCTTAGCCTCCAAGGTCTGCCAGGCGGGGACAAGAGTCTTCAACCTCATGTGTGTGGAGGACGTCATGATCCGGCAGACAGATGGTCCGGAATCGACCCGGGTGGTCGGCTTGGTGATTAACTGGACAGCCGTTGAAATGGCCGAACTGCATGTAGATCCTCTTACCGTCCATACCCGCTACACGATTGATGCCACGGGGCATGCCACCGAATTGATGCATATCATACAGAAAAAGTCCGGTTCAAGGCTCTTGACCCAAACAGGTAAGGTGGTGGGCGAAAAGTCTCTATGGGCCGAGGTGGCAGAACGTTCAACCCTTGAAAATACCCGTGAGGCATTTCCGGGGGTGTATGTGGCAGGCATGGCTGCCAATGCCACGTTTGGCTCTTACCGGATGGGTCCCATCTTCGGAGGGATGCTCCTTTCCGGGAAAAAGGCTGCGGAACTAATTGATCAGCGGTTGGAAGACAGAACTTAGGGGCTTCGCCCCAATTGGAGTGATGGAGCGATGGAGTGATGGAGTGATGGAGGGGTGTAAATCAAGATTGTTGGTTATTGAGTTCAATTTCCCCAAAACTAAATACGCAGCAGACGGACACGGATTTTCTCATTGCCAACAGCCGTGATTTACACTCGTGATGGAGTAATGGAATATGCGAAAGATAAGAGTATCGAGCAATCCAATACTCCAGTACTCCAACACTCCATTACTCCATGTGAGCGACACAAATCAATTGCACCATAAGAGGCATGATTTCAATGGGTTCTAGAGATCACGAAACGTTATGGCTGGGAGAAAGATCATGAAAAGTGCTGTCTACTTTGCGGACCTTAGGACCAAGGCGAGTGAGAATCTTGTGGACAAGGTCAAGCGCCTGCTCGAGGCAGTGGACCTGACAGTTAGGGTCAAGGAAAGGGCCCTGGTGGCTGTGAAGCTCCATTTTGGGGAGGCAGGAAATACTGCCTACGTGCGACCTGTTTTTGTCCGCAAGATAGTGGATATAATAAAGGAAGTCGGAGGTTACCCCTTTTTGACCGATGCCAATACCCTGTACGTTGGGAGTCGGAGTAACTCGGTTGCCCATCTGATCACAGCTATTCGCAATGGGTTCACATACGCTGTGGTGGATGCACCCCTGATCATTGCCGATGGACTTCGGGGTGGCAATGAAACAGATGTCACGGTGAACTTGAAACGGTTCAAAAGGGTCTATATTGGCTCTGAGATTGTCCGCGCCGACGCTATCGTGAGTGTAGCCCATTTTAAAGGCCATGAGCTTTCAGGCTTTGGAGGCACCATCAAGAATCTTGGAATGGGGTGTGCGTCCCGAAAGGGAAAACTCGCCCAGCATTCCACAGTATCGCCCAAGGTGAGCAGGAAGAAATGCGAGGGATGCGGCGAATGTGTGGAATATTGTGCCCAGGAGGCGATTTCCCTAATTGATGAAAAGGCGAAGATCGACCGCAAGAAGTGCGTGGGGTGCGGGGAGTGCATTATTATCTGTCCGAATCAAGCCATTCAGATCCAATGGGACCAGGCGATCCCAGTGTTTTTGGAAAAGATGGTGGAATATACGGCTGGTGTGTTGAAAGGAAAAAAAGACTCGGCCGCCTTTCTCAACTTTATTACCCAGGTCTCACCTGCCTGCGACTGTTATGGCTATAATGATGCCCCCGTTGTACCCGACATCGGTATTGTGGCCTCAACCGATCCGGTGGCTATCGACCAGGCCTCGGCCGACCTAGTCAATAATGCAGAGGGACTGAAAAGCTCTTGCCTTACGAAAAACTTCAAGCCCGGGGAGGACAAGTTCCGGGCAATCTATCCGAACATTGACTGGGAAATCCAGTTAGAATATGCAGAAGAGATCGGGCTGGGGACCAGAGCTTATGAGCTCGTTAGAATTTAGTCACTAAGTTCCCGTATGCCCAAAACCACCATCGTTCCGCTCTGTTTCTTCAAGGGCATCCACAA
>JAQYWL010000300.1 GCA_030145035.1 Desulfobacteria bacterium
TCGCTGCAAAGTTAAACAACGGCAAACCGTTAGACAATTTTACACTGGCCCTGCTGTACAGCAAAATACCTAACGATTTTAAAAGCACGGTGCTAAAACCTTATGTGTCCGTGGAACATAATGAGGTCCGTTTCTCAATCCGAGTCAGGGATTCAGAAAAATCACTAAAGCGGGACAAGTTTTTGAAAAAGATCCGGCATGACCTGATCAGCAAACTAGGTTTAAAGAAAGAGCATACACATCTAACCGGTATGCTGGTGTTATACAACAATATGCTCCAGAGCCTGTTCAGTTCACAGGTCTTGACTTTGGGAGTAGTCGTACTGGCACTCATGAGCATGTTTCTGATCCTGTTCAGGTCTTTAAAAATAGCGCTGATCGCCATTTTCCCCAATATGCTTCCCGTTGCCACAGTCCTTGGTGTCATGGGCTGGCTGAATATTCCCCTTGATATGATGACCATTACAATTGCGGCAATTAGTGTAGGGATTGCTGTCGATGACACTATTCACTATATCCACAGATTCAAAGATGAGTTCAAAGTCAATCGGAATTATATTAAGACACTTTATCGCTGTCACGGAAGCATCGGCCACGCCATGTACTATACCTCAGTGACGATCATCATCGGTTTTTCAATCCTAATTCTGTCCAATTTCATTCCGAGTATATATTTCGGCCTGCTGACAGGATTAGCAATGGCAATTGCTTTAATTGCCGACCTGACGCTGCTGCCACAACTGCTGGTCGTTTTTAAACCGTTTGGGCCCGAAGCCGGAGAGAATCGAAGTTAGCTTCGCTTCGCTCCGCAATTGGAGTATTGGAGTATTGGAGTGATGGAGTGATGGAGTATTGGAGTGATGGGTGTAGAGAAATAGAAGAATAATTCTTTTCCGCTTTTGCCACCCACTACTCCATTACTCCAACACTCCGTGTGGGTGGCATAAATTGACTGTCACCAAAAGCTTCTTGATTTCAATGGGTTGTAGAACTTCCGAGACGTTAGCCGGAAGGCATTTGAGACTATGAGCAAAAAACAACTGAACCGTCTGTTGCTGCTTCTCTTGCTTTCAGCTTTTTTGCCGGCAGGGTGTGCTCATAAGCCCGCGACCCCTGAACATGCAGCATCAACCGATTCACAGCTCCATCAGAACTGGCAAATAACAACTGCCAAACCGGAACAGGTTCCATCAGCTCCCGGCATTGAAGAAGATTCTGATGACGATTTTTCTGACGATGAACTCGATATCTTTGACGATGAATTTGAAGAAGATAAGGTGCAGGTGGCAGACCCCCTGGCATTCTGGAACCGGGCCATGTTTCACTTCAATGACAAGTTCTACTTCTGGGTTCTGAAGCCTGTGGCCAGGGGATACAGGGCGGCAGTTCCCAGCCCCGTCAGGATTGGTGTAAGAAATTTTTTCACCAACCTGACCACACCGATCCGATTGGTCAATTGCATCCTTCAGTGGAAATGGCGAGCAGCCGGTGCCGAATCTGTTCGTTTCCTGTTAAATAGCACAGTGGGCGTGCTTGGCTTTGGAAACCCGGCAAAAAAATACCCCAAACTGAATCCTGGTGAGGAGGACCTGGGTCAGACGCTTGGGGTCTATGGAATCGGCAACGGGTTTTATGTTGTGTGGCCCTTTCTGGGCCCCTCCACCCTGCGCGACTCCGTGGGTTTGGTCGGAGATCTCTTCTTGAATCCCGTTTGTTACGTTGAACCCACTGAAGCGGCTGTGGGGATCACCGCCTACGAGACCGTAAACGAGACCTCTTTCCAAATCGGTGATTACGAGTCTCTCAAGAAGGCAGCTATTAATCCTTACGAGGCGCTTCGCGATGCATATATCCAGCATCGTAATAGCAAGGTGAAAGAATAGAGGGAGGAAACGAGGCCTACCATGGAGCCGAATCACCCCATTACCAGAAGACAATCCCTGAAAAGAATCGCCCGGATATCGGCAAGCCTCGCAGGGGCCGCTCTTGGCGTGTGTCCTTTGCTCTCTCAAAGCTCGGTCCGGGCCGCAACAACAGGCAAGAGATTTCTTATTGAAGGGATTGGCTCCGAGAAGGGATACAAGGTCAATGAATTGACTGGAAAGGTCTTTGAGGCCGCAGGAGGCATGGGTCAATTTGTTTCAAAGGGAGATGTGGTGGTTATAAAACCGAATATCTCGTGGGCCAGGCGCCCCGAACTGGCAGCAACCACAAACCCTGAGGTCCTGGAAGCGGTGATTGAGCTCTGCTTTGATGCAGGGGCCAAAAATGTCAGGATCGCCGACCACACCATCCATGACGCCAGGCGTTGTTTTGCCCTGACCGGGGCGGGCATCGTGGCCAAAAGGACAGGTGCGGACCTTGTTTTCCCAAGATCCTCCATGATGAAGCGGATGAAGCTTCACGGGCACCGCCTCGACGTTTGGCCTGTCTTTGTCCCCTTTGTAGAAGCCGACAAGGTCATAAACCTGCCGATCGCCAAGGTCCACGGGCTGAGCACCCTGACCCTGGGCATCAAGAACTGGATCGGGGCCGTGGGCGGAAGAAGGAGCGCCCTTCACCAGGACATTCACCAGAGCATTGTGGATCTGGCCCGGTTTTTCAATCCTACCGTGACTCTCATAGACGCCACCCGGATCATGATAACAAACGGTCCTTCCGGCGGAAGCCCCTCAGATGTGGCCGTCAAGAATACCCTGATCTTGAGCAACGACCAGGTTGCCGCGGATGCAAAGGCGGCCGGGCTCTTTGACCATGATCCCGGCAAGATTGGTTTTATCCGCCTTGGACAAAAATGGGGCCTCGGAACCTATGACTCGCAAAAACTAATCCAACAAAGGGTCATCCTGTGAAGGCCAAGCACCTGGTCTGGATAAGAAGAATCTGTCAGGCCTTTTTCCTCGGCTTGTTTCTTTTCCTCCTTGTGGAGAGCCGTCTCCCGGAGGATGCCTACCTGCAATATTCGCTGGTCTTTTCCTCTGATCCGGATCTCAGACTCAGTCAGCCGATCACATTTTTCTTTCAGCTTGACCCCCTAATTTGGCTCTCCAGCCTGCTATCCGGTCACCGGCTTATCCATGGATTCTGGTGGGCCCTTGGCCTGCTTCTGGTAACCCTTTTTCTTGGCAGGATCTTCTGCGGTTTTATCTGCCCCCTGGGCACAATCCACCACATCGTGAGTTGGGCAAAACCCGCCCTCAAGGGGGATCTCATGACCCGGGCCAACCAAAAGACCGCCGGGCACAGGATCAAGTACTTCCTCCTCATAATGCTGCTTGTCGGAGCAGTCATGGGTCTTAATCTGGCGGGATTAATCGATCCCATATCTTTGCTCTTTCGCTCCCTGGCCCTGGCGATATTGCCGGCCATTGGCGTAGGCCTCAAGGAGCTTTTCGATGTGATGGCCGCAAGCGACATCAAGGCCCTGAATTATCTGAGCTATGGTGGTGAGGCCCTTGTATCGCCAGTCTTTGGTTACGGCTATCCAGCATACAAGACAGCCTGGTTTATCGGATTGATCTTTCTTGTAATCCTGTTTCTCAACAGGATCAGGCCCCGTTTCTGGTGCCGCATCTTATGCCCCCTTGGAGCCCTTCTGGGAATATTTTCAAGGTTCAGTATCCTCGGGCTGGAAAAGAATCATACAAAATGCACGGACTGCAAATTGTGCTCCGGAAGCTGCCAGGGTGCTGCTTCTCCAATGCCGGGCCAGACCTGGGAAAATGCCGAGTGCATGTTGTGCTTTAATTGCTTTGATGCCTGTCCCGAGGGTGCCCTGTCATTTCGATTCAGGTGGTCGCCCAAATCGAACACGAGGCCGGATATGGGCCGGCGGGCCGTGCTCGGAGGAATGGTGGCCGGCATATCCCTGCCTCTTCTGGCAAAACTCGACGGCTCTGCGCACCATGTTTCAGATCCCCGCTTGATCAGGCCGCCAGGGGCCTTACCCGAAAACGATTTCCTAAGGGTGTGCCAGAGGTGCGGTCTTTGTATGAAGGCCTGCCCCACAAATGTTGTCAACCCGACCCTTGCAGAGGCGGGCATGGCAGGATTGTGGACGCCTCACCTTATCATGACCAGGGGCTACTGCGAATATACCTGCACCCTATGTGGCAGTGTTTGCCCAACAGGGGCCATCAGGGAGATTTCGGTCAGGGAAAAGATCGAACGCCCCATTAAAATCGGGGCTGCCTATGTAGACAGGGGGCGGTGCCTGCCGTGGTCCGGCAATGGGCCCTGCATTGTGTGCCAGGAACTTTGCCCCACTTCGCCCAAGGCGATTTATCTAAGGAAGGCGGTTGTGCCCGGCCCCGGTCACGCGCCTATGCCGGTTGATGTTCCCTACGTGGACCTGAAAAGGTGCAACGGGTGCGGCATCTGCGAAAACAAATGTCCGGTCAGAGGCCGGCCGGCCATCAGGGTGATTGCCGCAGGTGAATCCCGGTCTCTCAAAAATCAGATCCTGCTCACAGACTCAGTGTCTTGATGCACACCTTCAACTGTAGACTGTGCAAGGGGAAGGGCATCGACAACACTGAATTACGCCTGCAGACATTCTTTTTTCTAGTCATGAACAACTCCCTTCATATAGCCAAGCTTTTGACCCAAATCGAGGATTTGCACACGGCTTGATGAACCACCCCAACAGCGCGCGGAACACCAAGAATCAGGCGACTCGGCTACCTTGGCATAACTTCCCCTGACCATGTTCCTGATTTCATCCTTTGATGATGGACCTCAAGGTGCTGCTCACAACTTTTCCACCTTTTCGGTTAGAACTATTCAAATCAATCGCAAAAGCACGAAAGCAGGGAAAGTGGCTTGTCTTATTGGTACTAAAACATACCCCACTCTCATTGCTCCGAGCCTAAATCGATTTTGTTATGACTCAGGACGGGTGCCATGGACAA
>JAQYWL010000186.1 GCA_030145035.1 Desulfobacteria bacterium
CGAAAAGCTTCTGGGAACCCCGCTAGACGAGGAAATTGAAGCTCTTGCTTCAAGAGAGCTTTCCGCCATGGAAGCTTACAACCGCATGATGGAAGACCCTGAAACCTTTCTGGTCAGCTTCCCAGAATTCAAAGAGCAATATGAGTGGGACCTACAGCAACGAAGGCAAGCAAAAGAGAAGAGAGCCGAGTTAGCTCAAATGGAGATGGGATTCTTCCAGGCTTCTCTTCCCAACGGCGAGGATGATCCCATCGTAGAAGTTACTAAGCTGGAGTTCACCAAGCCTATGACTGCTCTAGAGTTGTACGAACTAGACTAGCCATCATCTGACCAAGTCCCGACAGGAAGCCGACCCAGCAAGGGCGTAGACGTGGATAGCCTTCACGGGGTCAAGTATTACTATGTGTTTGATACCGGCGAAACGAGGAAAATCTCGGAAATGCCCAAGTTCTTCAACGTCTATCTTGCTCAAAACGATGAGGGCTGGATCATTTCTTGCTCATGTAAAGAAGGAGTATTTCGCAAATACAAGGCGATCTTTGATCGTATTATTACCAGTTTCCGAAGAACCTAAATCCCAGAAAGAGATCGTGGGCCATCTAACAACGGCCTGGAGCGGACGGCTGGGGCTTTCTGCCATCCCGGGACATCCTGCCCCGCCGCTCAGGCCCCAGTTATATGGGAAACTGATATGGAAATATTGACAGTCTTAATCGTTGACTTAGTAAAAAGATTCCGATTGCCGGAAACAATAATATTAATAGTGGGATTAGGTAGTTCAATGCTTCTACATTCGAAATACGGTCTGGTCTTTCAATCATCTTCATCCCTATGGTATATGCAGACCATCCTAATACTATTGACAATATTGAGTATATTAATTTCATATATTCTTAAATCTAAACCCTATTTGTTTAGCTACCGCAATGTGCTTCTGGATAAAAGTAATCAAATATATTGCGATCATTGTCGCAAACTGCTCTCCAAATGGCATTTTTCTCATAAGAAGCCAGAAGTAAATAGATCAGCATGGAGATGTTCAAAATGTAAAAATGAAATTTACTTAACCTCCTCTGAATCTGGCCTATATATTTCACTAGAAGAATTTATAGTTGAAAAAAACAAAGACCAAGATAGATCCATATAACCTTGCTGCTGCAGTGGACGGCGCAAAAACGGCGCCGCCCCTGACACCGCTTCGCGGCTACGCCCTTTGTCACGGTAGATGCCTTCAGCATCTCCCGCGCCCAAAGGGTGCAGCTTATCTCGCAGCCCGTTATCCCTGAAAAGCATTCGTATGAGGAATTATGGCAACCCAAAAACAGCCAACACGTAATGAAATCAAAGACGCAATTTTGCGTTCTGGCTATCTTCTTGAAACACGTATCGAAAAACTTCTCCGCGAAGAATGGGGATTCGTTGAAGCAAATTCCGTATACCTCGATTCCATTACAGGCAAAACTCGTGAACTTGATATTTACAGCCTGAGAGCAGATAAAGCCGGGCCAGATGAATTTGATTTTTTATTCACGTCATTACTCATAGAATGCATTAATAATCCATACCCACTTATATGCTTCACAAAAGAACCATTAATGGATTTTTTGCACCATGAAAATGTTAAACTAGCCGGATTACCCGGCAAAATTCTCGAAGCAGCAATTCCGAAGAAAAAGGCAGAAAGTGACAACACTGGAAAGCAAGATGAGGAGACTTGGCTAGGGCTCGCTTATTATCTTGGAATGGAGAAGTATCATCACTATTGCAAAGGAAAAATTGCTACGCAGTATTGCTCGGTAGCACCAAAAAAATCAAGGAACAAGAAAGAGTGGATAGCATTACATGAAGGTAATCATTTTGATTCATTTCGGAAGCTAATGGAAGTAACAGAATACCATATAAATAAATATTACGATGACTGGTCCTTTAGCGATGAAAAAGAAAAGTTGAATTTAACATTCTACTACCCCGTTCTTGTTGTTCAAGGTGAACTACTTGAAGCAACACCAACCACGAGAACTGTTTCACTACGAAAATCAAACCATTTGCAATTTCAATGTTCAGCTATTTTCAACAATCGCGAAATTGGGTACCAAATCGATATTGTCCAAGAAAAATATTTCAAAAAGTATCTCGAACAAATTGAAAAAGAAACCATGAAAACAACTCGTCTATTAAGACGAAGACACAAGGTGATTAGAATTTCTATGGATAAAATCATCGAACTTGCAAAAAAAGAAAAATCACCTGAAAGGATTCGATCTGCTTTCGACTTCGAAACTTAATTAATGTAAAGGTACTAATTCTCAAAAAGGGATAACAACGCCATTCACTCAGATGGGCAGGGTCGTGCGGTTTGAAGTTTTATACCAGTTTTTATGTTTACTTGCCATTTATAAAGGCCTATTTCCCCTGCCCCCTGGTGATGGCGAGCGAACCCCTTGATGATGACTAAATATGCCCCATCCTCTTGGTGGTGCCTCAATGTCATAGGAAAACGATGACGGCAATTTCTTTGCAACTTTTCAAGACATCAGCTCTTCGGAACCTCCAAAGCTATCCGAGGTGTTTAGAGTTTTGGTGGCCCATCATTGATGCCAGATCGGGACGGTATCAAGCAACTGCTGAGGATCTCCTGCTAAACCCTGTGTTCCGTTGGGTGTTTCTCAACCGCTCTGATAAGCTGGAGGCATTTGAGAACCAAATCTCATTGCTGGAATCCGCACTCGGAGTCGGCCAATTGCGAACATTTTACGATCAACTGCTCCAGGACGTATCCAGCCACCCGATTGAGAACTACGCCCACAACCGCCTCTTATCTGCGATGACCGAGATTCGTGCGATATTGCGTCTTTCCTCTGAGGGCTACATCATCACCTTGGTACCCCGTTGTGAGGGGCAGAAAACTCCAGACTTTAAGGCAGACAAGGGTCTGCACTCTTATTTGGTCGAAGTCAAATACATACGGCCTCCAGATAAACTCGAAGAATATCTTTTACGTTGGTGGCAGGCTAAAAAGGAAGTCAGAAAATCGATTCCTCTGGGCCTACTTCCCCATCTGAAGTTTGAGTGGTCCTCTGTAGAGTCGCGCGATGAGCTCTCGCAGGACGAGATTGCGAGCCTTAAAACCTTCTTTACAACGGTGCTTCAACAGCCTGAGCTATCTCGCGACCTTACGACAGGTAATAGTAGGGGACGTCCATTGGTTTATTGGTTTAATAAGTTTATCCAGGGGCCAAATTTAAAGATTCCAATAAACCAATGTCCCTCAGGCCCCGTGTGACAGGGCGTTGGGGTCTGGATATGGCAGATTGACAAGGGTCAAAAGTAGACTTGACCCCTTTCTTTCAGAAAGGCAAAGGGATACAAGGCCCCGCATACCTTGCAACTCAAGTGGTAAAGGACATAAGTAATCAGCTGTTATCTAATTCATTTTCCAGAATTATTTTAAACCTCGATTCAATAATAGAAAAAACTAATGCAAAAGTCCAAAATATTCGACTAGATCAACTCGTCATCAACTTAGAAGTTAGAGGGGATGTGGGCTTTACACTTGTAGGTCAAGCATCTTCTGGAGTAAAGGGTACGATTCAGGTTACTCTTAAACCGAGGATTGTTAATGACTCCATTTGAGCTTCTTTATCAAATACAGCTTAAAAGAGGCTCTCTATGTGGCCTAAAACGTTCATTTGAAGATTCCCTATACCGACATCTTCTTGCTCTCATATCCTCTGGCAATAAGCTTTCACAAGATGAAGAAAGCTATATTGCGCGTTATGAAGAGGCCGAGGAGATTTGTAAGATAGATGGTGTTCCAATTACGCAATCCCGTTGTGACTATGTCGAACTCAAAGATATCAAAGAACAGCTTGATTATGCTATTTCCAAGACAAAGTTTAAGCCTATATCAGGACTTTTTGTGGGAACAATCGAATCATTTGATCCGAATGCATTCATCGTACCCGCTGCCCAGCCGGACAAGTATCTCGTCCTCCTGCACTCAGGCTTGATGAGTGTTATCACAAGCTTGAGCACCGTTATCGCATACTCGTCAATTCTTAAGCATTCCTGTATCATACAAGGCGTCGATTACGATCGAATGAAACAAGCAAAAGGTTTTTTTGTTGATGCTATAAAAAAATATCTTCTTTTTATAACGGAGGAGGAAAACTTTGATGTTATCTCATTAGCTTACGAGAGGGATCGTTTACATTTCGCCAGACAACTTGATCAATCGGCAAAAAGATTTGTTCTCGGCCATGAGTATAGCCACTTGCTTCTTGGTCACCTTACCAGTCCCGGCTCCAACGAGTGTAATTTAATAAATCTTGACTTCGTTGCACGCCTCGGTGATTGGAGATACTGGCGAAGCAACATGGTTAATCTCGGCCAAGAGTTTGAGGCTGACACTTTTTTGTTATTTCCTTAGTATTCTTTTTGGGCAAGGTGATATGGTTGATGATAATGACGCTTTTCTCGGTAGTGTTATAACGGCATGGAAAGGTTTTTTGTTGGTTTTCGAGATTTTTGGCATGTATGATCGAATATTCCATAAGTCTCAACGTGAATTCATGCCTCGTTGGAATCACCCGCCACCGACTGATCGTGAAGGTATTCTGATGAACTTCACTGAAGAACGCGTTGGTCGATCGTTCATGCAGGACTTAATGGATATTCGTTATAGCATACGCAATGCTGTTGCAGAACTTTGGGCACTATCATCTGAAGAAGTTAAGCAAATAATGGAAGCAAATTCTGAAAGAATAAAGACTCTTCAAGGAAAGCTCAATAATAGAGAATAGGAAGATGATACCCAACCAGTCGTTCCAGCGGTCAAGCCGCTGAACTCTGCGTTCGTGATTATGGATAAACATAAATGCCTAGGAGGGTCATAAGGGTCAGGTCTCAACATTTGACATCTATGTTGAAAGTTGAGACCTGACCCCCTTGATTTTGCTCGATTCCTCCACAGGCCCTTTGTGACGGCTCACGATGCCATTTTCATCATGAATCTCCCTCCTAAAAAGCTCATGGCCTCTTTTGGTTGCCATGGGA
>JAQYWL010000002.1 GCA_030145035.1 Desulfobacteria bacterium
ATCCAAGATGTGTGGCTTTTCTCTGTTCGTGACAATGGCCTCGGCATTGATCAGGAGTACGGCGAGCGCATCTTTGAGATCTTTCAGCGCCTGCACACCAGGGAGGAACATCCCGGCACTGGTATTGGTCTTGCGATTTGCAAGAAGATTGTAGAACGCCATGGCGGTCGCATCTGGGTGGAGTCGGAACCGGGTAAGGGTTCAACGTTTTACTTTACCATGCCGCAGAAAAAGGAATGAATCGAATCATTGAGATCTTGTTGGTGGAAGACAACCCAGGCGATGTACGCCTGACGGCGGAAGCCCTCAAGGATAGCAAGGTGCGCAACAATCTGAGCGTGGCAATGGATGGCGTGGACGGCATGGCCTTCCTGCGCAGGGCAGGAAAGTATGCTGATGCCCCTCGTCCAAACCTCATACTGCTCGATCTCAACCTGCCGAAGAAAAACGGTCGTGAGGTGCTCGCAGAGATCAAGACCGATAAAGGTCTGAAACGCATCCCGGTGGTGATCCTGACAACCTCCAATGATCAGGACGACATCATCAACACCTACGATCTCAGTGCGAACTGCTACATCACCAAGCCACTTGAGTTCGAGCAGTTTTTCGGGGTGGTGAAGTCCATCGAAGAATTTTGGTTGACTACTGTAAAATTGCCACCGGAGTGAAGCGAATGCGGAGTGAAGCGAATGCGGAGTGCGGAATGCGGAACAATCGAATACAGGGAATGTTCTCAAGCCGACAGGCGCTATGCGGCATAGGGAAGGAGGAATAAGGGTGGAGAAGAAAGATCTAAAACAACAATCAAGACCGCGAGAAGAAGGACCTGCACAAATGACTGATTCCGCATTCCGCATAGCGCCTGACGGCTTGAAAACATCACCGAAATCCGCATTCGTAAAGGTTTTGATAATTGAGGACAACCCTGGAGACGCCCGCCTGATGGGGGAGATGCTGGCCGAAGTAAAGGGTACGGAGTTTGATCTGGAGTGGCTCGATCGACTCTCCACAGGGCTGGAGCGCTTGGCCGGTGGCGGCATCGACGTGGCCCTGTTGGATCTTTCGCTGCCGGACAGCCAGGGACTTGACACGTTTGTAAAGGCGCACGAGCAAGCTCCAGGGGTGCCGATTATAGTGCTGACCGGTCTTGATGATGAAGAGCTGGCAGTTAAGGCAGTGCGGCAGGGCGCGCAGGATTATCTGGTCAAGGGTCAGGTGGATAACAACCTGCTGGTGCGCGCCGTGCGCTATGCTATCGAGCGCAAGCGGACGGAGCAGGAACGACTGGAGCGGGAAAAGCTGCAAGGTATTCTTGAAATTGCTGGAGCTGTCTGCCATGAACTGAATCAACCGTTGCAAGCCATTTTCGGATATTATGACTTGTTGATGATGGATATGTCAAAGGACAATCCGCTGTGCGGAGATATTAAAGAGATTAAGGTCCAGGTTGACAGAATGGCAGGGATAACGAAGAAACTGATGCGGATCACGAGGTATGAAACTCGTGACTACATTGAAGGCAGGAAAATTGTTGATATTGATAAGGCTTCAGGTATTGTCAAATAATCCCGAATTTCGCAAGGGTATTTGAAAAGCGGTAATAATCCTGTCATTGCGAGCGATAGCGATAGGAATTTCCTTTTTTTGAGCGGCGAAGCCGCGTTACATAAAATCCCCGCCTGCCAACGCCCTGTACGCATGCAGCTTACACGCTAGCGTGTCTGGCAATGGCGGGCAGGGCGAAGCGATTTTATCAAGGGAGGTATCGTGATGAATAATACTATTCTAATTGTAGACGATGAGGCATCCATTCTAAACATGCTTGAGAAGGCATTTATTAAGCATGGTTATACGGTCCGGTCGGCCGAGAGCGCGGAAGAGGCTCTGAAAATTCTGAAACATGAAAACATACAGGTCATGTTTCTCGACCTTAAGCTGCCGGGGATAAGTGGTGTTGACCTCTGTAGACAAATTCGAAAAGACAAACCAATTGCCATCATCTATGCCATAACCGGGTATACTTCACTTTTTGAGCTTGCAGAGTGCCGGGAGGCTGGTTTTGACGATTATTTTACCAAGCCTGTTGAGCTGAAAATACTTTGGAAGGCGGCTCGGGATGCCTTTGAAAAACTCGACAGGTGGAAAAAAGGGTAAAACGGCGTTTCTCTCCCCTGAATCAGGCAAATGGCCAGCTATCTGTTGTCAATTTCAGGTACTATTTTAACTCGGAGGCCAAAATGCAACTGAATGAAAGAAGCAACCGGAAAGGCCGGAAAAATCAAGAAGGTCTGAAAAAGTTCTGTCCTTTTGTTGAAGATCCTTATGAGGACTGTTACTGCTTTAACATCATGAACAGCCAGGAGGTAAGGCGGGTAGTCCACTATTGCGGCAAAGATTTTGAAGACTGTGAAATCTATAAAAAAATTTTAAAGGGAAAAAACGTAATGCCGAAAGCACGTTATGACGGCTTTATGAGGGAATAATCGATGGAACAGGCTAAGATTCTCAACAACCGGGCAACTATGTCCTGTTAACGGTTGCCGACACAGGCACAGGCATGGACGAAAAGACCATGGAGCGCATCTTTGATGAGATAGACATCGTCCTTTTGGACATGGTGACGCCCATTATAGGTGGTGGAGAGGCATATGACCGGATCAAGGCGATCAACCCCGATGTCAAGGTCCTCCTTTCAAGCGGATACAGCATAGACGGCGAGGCGACCGAGATATTGAAGCGTGGTTGTGATGGTTTTATACAGAAGCCCTTCGATATAAAACAACTTTCTCAAAGCATAAGGGGAATCCTGGACAAGAAGTAGTTAGTGCTTGAACGAAAAGTCCGGTTTCAGGTAGGTTGGGTTGAGCCCGAAATGTTATGTTGGGTTTCGTTCCTCAACCCAACCTACTAAATTCATGCGGTTACAAAAATATAATTTCAAAGGGCGAAACCCAACAAATCATTTGGAAAGGTTTTCGTTCAGACACTAGTTAGAATGGAACAGTTGGTTGAGAATCGTGGGTGAGCGGAAAACGGGGTAATAAGAATGAAAAGAAAGAAGAAACTACTTATAGCAGATGATGAGAAATACATACATGATTTACTTGCTAAATTTCTCTCTGTTGATGAGTTTGACATAATCCATGCATATGATGGCAAAAAAACCTTGAAATTAGCTGAGGAGCACCTGCCAGACCTCATCCTTTTAGATATCATGATGCCTCTTATGGATGGGCGTGATATATGTAAGAAACTCAGGAACGACCCCGAGAAAAAAAAGGTAAAGATTATTATGCTGACAGCAAAGAACGAACAGTACGATAGAATACTGGGGTTTGAACTTGGAGCTGATGATTATATTACAAAACCGTGTTCTATAAGTTACTTAGCCCGTAGTATAAAAAAGGTCTGCAATAGAATTAGAGGTTAGAGGCCATAAGCGCTAAGTTATTTTTGCACCGGATGGACTGTGGAAGGTTTACTGAAAAAAATGAACATCGAACATCGAACGTCCAACATCGAACGTTGAATGGGGAAAGATGAAGAAACAAGAATTGATAAAGCGTTACGATCCTACAAATCCAAAATCCCTCCGGGGCGTAGACCCCTACGGGCCGGAGGCCGCAATCTAAAATCCCAAATTATGACTCGTGACGTCATAGGAATAAAAACGGGATGACTTTGTAAAAGCAGATTTGGCATATTTTCACCATCCCACTATATGACTAATTCGATGGGAGATTACCAATGGAAAAACAAATGGTCCAATGTGAAGACGGGCGGCGCAGGCAGGCTCGCATTCATGGAGTTCCCAAACAGGAAGGGGATTTCAAAATCTGGCCGGCCGGGGTCCGATTGAAGGGCAAACATGTCGCCGGGGAGGCCTGGTACAGCTACAAAACCAAGACATGGTATTTTCTGGCAGACCCGGAAGGCAAGCACGCACATTTGATGGAACGGTTGAACACGCAACTAAAAGAAGAGTCCATCAGACAATACAAAGATCAATTAAAGGGACTGCAGTCACGGCATACGCTCGAGCAGAAAAAAATTGCCCAACATCGCGCCGCCAA
>JAQYWL010000206.1 GCA_030145035.1 Desulfobacteria bacterium
CTTCTTACGTGGCGCAAGCCCGTAAGAGCGGATCTTCCGGACATTGGTATGCTCCTTAATAAGCCTTGTCAGGCGATCTCCTACGGACCGGGAAAGCACCATATCCGCAAGCTTCAGCTTAGGATACGAGACGGACAACAGCCCCGACAATTCGCCCCGAGGCTTTGCCAACGGGACAGGTTGCCCTGTCTCGGTCGGCTTGAGTGCCTTGGCCTTATCGATTAGGTCCCGCAGTTCACGCGCGAGCTTGCCGTGTCCCAGTCTGGCCTCGTGTGCGGCCAACTGCATCGCGACCGAATAGAACTGCGATTCATCGCCGTCTATGTACGACTGCAGAAGGGCTTTCAGTTGTTCAGCGTTTGCCATGCTCGGAAGTGTCGTGGAAGCCGGTTGTTCTTGGGTGCTTTCGTTTAGATGATTATAGATTTGGCATCTTTACTGTTATAGGCGACGATCTGTAAGACATTGGATTTATCACCGATTCTACCAAAACAAGAACTCGCTTTTTGGTGGGTCGAGTATAAGGATGATTAGGTTGTGTGTCAAGAAAAACTATGCTCAATGGCGAAGGTAAGCTGCGGTTAATGGTTGGTTGTAATCAAATGGGGTCGGGCCAAGCTATCATGTTGAAATATCTGGATTAGCCGAGTAGGTTGGGTTGAGCATTACGAAACCCAACACCATCCAATATGGATTCAATATCCGTTTGTTGGGTTTCATTTCATTCAACCCAACCTACCAGGCTTCGTATGTGTCCCAAAGCATAGAACCGTGCCCGTTATGCCCCTTTGGTGCCCCATTCGCGGTCGAGGGGATAGCTGAGCCAATCGGGCCATTTCTGAGCCGATTTTAGTCTTCATGCCCCTTATGCCCCTTTGGTGCCCCTTTGGCGATCCGGTAGAATACACCCTTTCCAGTGGTTCCCTCCTTCTTGATGAGACCCAGAGACGCGAGATGTTGCAGATCCTTCGATGCCGTCCGTTTGGCGACGCTGAAAAGGTCTTGATACTCGGAGTTGGTGATGCTTCGATGTGATTTGAGGTGCCGAACGGCCGCTCGTTGGCGGTCATTGAGATCAAACTCTTCCAGTCGCTGATCGGTCAGCCAATTGCGCCAGATCGTGACGCTGAATTGCTGGTTCAGCTTTTCAACTTCAAACACAGGCTCAGGCAAATGGGCCTTCCGACACCATTTGACTACGTTCTGCGTGCCATACCCGAGCTGGTTGATGTAACCTGCCAGGAAGAAGGGTCGAGCCAGGAAAGGGTTCACGGGAATGGACACGTGTCGTTTGGCCAGGTCACTAATGGTCAATTGTTCGGGCAAGCCTCCGGGATTGATCACTTCAACCCGATCTGCAAAGAGCGCAATCTGGACGGAGCCGGCTGAGTCATAGTCACGGTGGACTACCGCGTTGACGATGATCTCCGTGATTGCCTCGTTCGGGATTTCCATCCGCACCTCCGCGACCGGTCCCTCCTGCCGGCCGCCGACGGAGCGATTGAGCTTCGACAGAACAAAGTCAACTGCCTCATCAACCTGTTGGAACAGGGTGCCACCGAAAACCTGATGGCTCGGAATTGGGCGGGCCACTTCCGTCCCGTAGTAGTGGGAACACTTGACAACGGCACTCGGGCAGAATCGCTGTGGCTCGGTTCCAAAGAGCATCAAGGCTGCATTCAATAGATGGGTACCGTCCTTGAGGACCAACTGCTTCAAGATGTCGTCGACGCTGCCCCTGCCAGAAAAGGTGTAATCTCGCTCATGTTTGGCCCGTTCAACGAACCAGGCAAGGGAGTCTTTGGAAATGTCCGCGATCTCGGCTCCATGAGCGCGGGCGATGTAAAATGGCGTATGTTTATTCACCTGCCGATCCCTCCCATTTTGGACTGATTCTGCTGCCAGAAGAGAAGGCTCTGCATCACTTTCAGTTTCAGCTCATTCAGAGAGTTAAAGGTATCGTAGGTCACCGCCTGTTTAGCCTTGGCGATCAGCTTAGCCATCTTCTTCGCCTGTCGAGCGCGCGGAGCAAGTTGTTTGAGATAAACAACACGATCCTTCCCAAACTCTGTCGCATAGTCAAACTCGTGCTCTGTGGCAGAGATGCCGTCGCCGTCGGGCGTACCATAGGTTTTTCCAAACAATCCGAGGTAGATTTTGCATTCCTCGACTTTGTCTCGGTAATTGTTTTGCGGATTCTGTTGGTTGGCAGGTAGGTTCTCAAAAATAAATACGTCGAAATACTGCTTTAAATAGGGGTCCGTCAGAACAAAGTAGCAGAGCTCTTTGCGCTCTCGGGCAAATTCTGATTGTGGGCTGCTGACAAAAATAAGGTTCATGCGCTTACGCCCAGATTGGTGATAATCTCATTCAAAGCATTGTCCGTCTTGCGCGCCTCGGCCTCGAACTGGTACGAAAGTGATGGTAACGGGGTCGGGCCAAGCTATCATGTTGAAATATCTGGGGGGACCAACCGGGACGTCCTTAAATAAGTAAATAACTCTATAACTATTGTATTTTATTGCCACTTTTTTAGCCTTTTGGGGCTTTATACACGAATGGCAAGCAAATGGGGTCGGGCCAAGCTATCATGTTGAAATATCTGGATTAGTGTTCCAAAAATAGCTGTTTTCAGCATCAATATCGGCATTTTTGGTACCAAAAACGTCAGGATAAGAAACCTGCGGCTCTCGAAGCCGATACGCCTCGCCGCCCTCGAGGACCTTCCGTCCTTTTGCCCTAATCCCAAGCTCAACCTTTGTCCCTTCCTCCCGTGGAAGAGATGACCACTCCTTTTGCTCTTTCTCCCCTTTTCCACCTTCTGTCATTACCGCGAGACGTTACATGGCAAAAAGCTCCTTCGTATTCAATGGGTAGTCGTCTTGCCATGGTCAGACTTTTCTAATCTAATAGTGCGCCAATTAAAATGTCCCATGTCAAGGGCCAACTTTCAGACACTTTCAGACCCCACTTTTCATATAGTTTTAACCCCCCACTTGCTATGCGTTGTTTCGTTTTTCATATATATCAAGGTCAGTTTCCTTGGCGTGGTGCAGCGCGCAACGCCATACCACGTCTGCTGAAGTGACTTAGACGATCTTTATTTCAAAACGATCGTCGAAGTTCATCCTATTGAGGATCTTTTTCGCCTCCTCAATTTCGTCTTCGTCAACTTTGCTGATATCCAAATCGAACCTGCGGTCTGTCGTGATAATTGTGATCATTTCGTCATGTAATTCGACTCTCTTTAGCATCTCATCCTGATCACTCATCCATGATTCGTAGGAAACATTTACCCCACGCTCCGCTTCATCAAGAAATACTTCATATTTGGGGGTTCGCAGAAGAATGAGACTTCTGATGTCATCCAATTCCGGATGCCAAACTGCAAATGACAAAATCAGGTCAGGGTCTTCATCTTCTACGCTTATGAACGATACTTGTTTCATATTCTTCAGCCCATAGTTATGGCATTCGTTGCTGAAAAAGGCTGCTTGTTCGTTTTTCGTTCCCTCATTTCCACTAAACCCAATAAGGGTCCGTCACTGTATGTCTCATTTTCAAAATGTTCGCGCAGGTAATGATAATAATCCCACAACACCTTTTCTGAGCTCATATCTCCGTAGAATCCCAAGAGCATACAGAGTAGCGATACTGCATATGGAGTAATCCGGTATTGTTGGACTATTTCCAAGATCTCTTTGGAACGATCCGTATCCGAAGCATGTATTACTTTGACAGCTAATTCTACAAATGCAGAACTTGTGGGTTTCCTTAACTCGTCAATAATCAACGGAATAGACGTTTCCTTCTGTTGTAATAGCTTGTTTTTCAACCTTTCATGATTTAATGAGTCCACTCTCTTAATCATCATATCAACTAGTTTGCTGACATCTTTGGTATTTTCAATGACCATAGATTCTTTTGCTCCTCGATCCAAGATGCGATTCGAGATGTCAGAAGCCAGACCCTCCACTTCGGGCATTAAGAGAGACGAATAGAGCATGCGAGGTGCTGATAACTCATGAACTGAATTCATCCTGAAAAAGTTGTCGTCTAAGGCAGGAGTACCGTAGTCAATTTCCTCGCGAGCAGGAAGTATCGGGTCTGTACTGCCCAATTCATGTTTTTTACCAAAAACTGTCTTTCCGTAACAGCATTTCTTGTATTTCTTTCCACTGCCACACGGGCAAGGCTCATTTCTTCCTATCTTCTTTCGCTTCATTGCAAACACTCTCTTAGAATTCCGTGATACCGTAGCAAGGCCATAAGCATTTAACTTTCATAATGGTTGAAATAGTAGTTGATTGGGGTCAAACCTTGATCTGTGATTACGACGTTTTACTAATCACTAATCCAGGTTTGACCCCATTTTGTTCCCTGGTGAAATATTGACATTTGTCCTTCCAACGCGCTGATTGCTTTTTCACCTATTTGAAATCAAATATATCATTTTCAATCTGTATCCGGCTACTGCGTCCTGAGCGCAGTCGAAGGATCAGCTCTGTGAACCGCCTAGCGCGGCACCGCATGCGAGGTGGGGGGAGTTAAAGCCTCCCCTTTACCCGGTTAGGATATCTATACAATTCGATCCTTATAATGCTCAGGATCTCTATGGAAATGAGCCACCGCAGTAATTAGGATTTCATCTATTTCTATTACGTAGAGAAGACCATAAGGAAAACCTTTTAAGATGCAACGTCGTGTATGCTTGCCTATTTTGGTCCATGCTTCCGGCATAAGCCTTATTCTTTCGATGGCGGCATCAACTTCTTGATAAAAACGGAAGCCTAAACCGGGTAACTGATGGTCGTAATACCTTACAGCTTCATCCAATTCGATATTAGCGGGGGAGACGAACCGAACCTTCAACGTTCATGCCTCCTCTTGATCTCATCCCAATCAATTGCCTCAAGTTCACCTCGCTTATAGGCTTCATATCGAGCCTCTGATTCGGCAATCCAGCTCTGCTCAATGTCTGCATCTGGCTTGTCAAGGCTATATAAAATTGCCTCAACTAATCGAATACGTTCAGTGGGTTGAAGCCCGAATGCTTTCCTTGCCAATTGATCTACTGATTCCATAATGTTCCTCCTATTCTATCCTAACGCAAATTCAAATGCATCAAATGGGGTCGGGCCAAGCTATCAAGTTGAAATATCTGGATTAATGTTCCAAAAATAACTGTTTTCCGCACCAATATCAGCATTTTTGGTACCAAAAACGTCGCTTTGCTCTCACCATGTGCGTCTACTAAAATCGCTCCTTTTGACCCCAAAAATGCCATTATACGGCCAATATCACCTCACATTTCGACATCATTTCAATGAATATCAATTCGTTAGCTTGGCCCGACCCCTTTTAAAGCCTTTTAAATTTCCGTTCACGGTTCACGGTTCAGAGGTTCAGGGTTATTTTTCTTGGAGTGCCGGCCTAACTGCTACGTAACCCCAAATATATGTAAAAAGGTCCGCTTCCTTTCACTCCAAGTTTTTATGGAGCATTTCTCCAGTCCTGCAGAAATGCTCCAGGGATTGCTCAATGCACGACATTTTTTTGTGGTGATCCCAGTCAGTGTAACGTGCGATGAATTTATTGCCGC
>JAQYWL010000018.1 GCA_030145035.1 Desulfobacteria bacterium
AGACTGAATCCTTTGATCTCCTTGTCCTCTTGACCCAACCGCTCCTCCCGCCCATCATCGAAGGAGCAGCAAAGCAGTTAGGCGTTGAAATCGATTATGCCAGCTTTCTGGGCACGGCCGGGGAGATAATCGAGACAGATAAGGCCGGCGTTGTGCTGGCGCAGAATATTTAGTGTCTGAACGAAAAACCTTATTTTGTCATTTCGACCGAAGGGAGAAATCTGTAAATTCCGTCATATTAATGAATGCATAGTCTCCGTCCACGTACTACACGTACTATTTGTGAAACGTTTTGTTGACATATCGGTTTCATTAGGATATGAAGTACCAGGACACACGCAGGATTAGCTTCAATAAGGTATCCTGTAGGCCGTACAAGATTAGGTCGTATTGTGAAAACAAACCACGGGAGGTAAATGATAATGGCAGAAGAAGCTATAGAACTCGGTAAGGCAGGAGGAGAGTTTAAGAAGAAAGTCATGGAGGTCATACCGGAAGGGGGTAATCTGGACCTCTGCTTCACGTGTGGGACCTGCGCCGCAGGCTGTCCTGCTACGGGTCTTGATGATATGGACCCGAGAAAATTCTTGAGAATGATTCTTTTAGGTCTGGATGAGGAGGCAACGAAGATGGACTGGGTGTGGTATTGCACCCAGTGTCAGCGTTGCATCTATGCCTGTCCCATGAAGATTGATATCCCCCGTTTGATCTACAACGCCCGTGCCACATGGCCACGGGAAGAGCGGCCCAAGGGGATCCGCGGTTCGTGCGACATGGCACTCAGAAACGATAGCTCTAGCGCCATGGGGGTATCTCCGGAGGACTTTCAGTTTGTTGTGGAGGATGTGCTGGAAGAGGTGAAAGAGACACAGCCGGGCTGGGAGAAACTCGAGGCCCCCATAGACAAGAAGGGAGCCGAGATTTTCATCAATCAGAATTCCAGGGAGCCTGTAACCGAACCGGATGAGTTGATCCCGCTCTGGAAGATTCTTCACATTGTGGGGGCGGACTGGACTTACGGCAGCAAAGGTTGGGCCGGAGAAAACTACTGCATGTTCCTTGCCGACAGCGAAGGCTGGGAACATGTTACACGGCTGAGTGTTACGCATGCGTCAGAGCTTGGATGCAAGGTCTATCTCAATACCGAATGAGGCCACGTAACCTTTTCAGTCCTGGAAGGACTGAGAAAATTCAATATTCCCTGTGACATGAAGGTTGAGAGCATCTACAGGTATTACGCCAACTGGATCCGTGAAGGAAAACTGAAGGTCAACTCCGACTGGAACAAGGACCTGAAGCTCAAGTTCACGGTTCAGGATCCGTGTCAGATCATACGCAAGAGCTACGGGGATCCAATGGCAGACGATCTGCGGTATGTGGTGAAGTCCCTTGTGGGGGAAGAAAACTTTGTCGATATGCAGCCCAACAAGTCCAACAACTTCTGTTGTGGTGGTGGTGGTGGCTTCCTCCAGTCTGGCTATACTGAAGCACGGCGGGCGTACGGTCAGGTAAAGCTCGATCAGATTTTGGCAACCGGGGCCGATTATTGTATCGCCCCGTGCCACAATTGCCATGCCCAGATCCACGATCTTAGCGAACTCTCAGGGAAACACTTCCCAGTCGTCCATCTGTGGACACTGATCTGCCTGTCGTTAGGGATCTTGGGTGAAAATGAGCGTGAGTATCTCGGGGATGACTTAAAAGAGGTTAACATGCCTAGCGGTAGCTAAGGCGCCTTAGCAGAAAAAGTGGGTCCATAAAGGAGTCCTGCCTGCAAGCGGAGGGCTCCTTTTTTTGTTTTGGCAGGCGTTATGTTTTACACAATTACCCTGTATGCTTCGCTGATCATTTTCGGGATCGGCTTAATTTACAAGATATCTACCTGGTTCCGATACAAGATTGGCCGGGATGCCAGAAATATTCCCACCTCAACGAGGCTTTTTGCAGCCCTCAGAGGCGGGGTATCGACTCTTTTTAGTGCAAAGATCTTTGTGCTGCTTAAAGTCTTTGTACTGGATGTGCTCCTTCAGACATGGTTGTTGAGGAAGGGCTCTGTCAGGTGGTTGGCCCACATCTGTATCTTTGGCGGTTTTGTGCTCCTGCTTCTGATGCATGCGCTGGACAAGTTCATTACCTCGACCCTGTTTTTAGACTATTATTCGACCCTGAACCCTTTTATGTTCTTAAGAGACCTCTTTGGGGCCATGGTGATCGTAGGGTTAGCCCTTGTCCTTTATCGAAGATTCTTTTCCAGGGAACCCCGTCCCAGAACGAGCCCAATGGATTACTATGCCATCATTATCCTATCTGTTATTATGATCTCCGGTGTGCTCTTGGAGGGGACAAAGATCGTCTCCTATTCGAGATATCAGGAGATGGTGGAAGAATACGCCTTTGTCGAAGATGAAGAGGCAATGTCTCTCGAGGCGTACTGGATCGAAAAATTCAGTGTGGTATCCCCTGAGGTAAAAGGGCCTTTTGATAAGGATACCCTTAAAGAGGGTAAAGAATTACATGAGACGAGTTGTGCAAGCTGTCATTCCCGCCCCCAATGGGCATTCATGGGCTATTGTGCAGCCAAGATAGTTCAGCCGGTGGCCTTACCATTAGACAGGGCAAACGCTCATACTCTGCTGTGGTATGTACATTTCCTGGCCTGCTTCCTTG
>JAQYWL010000355.1 GCA_030145035.1 Desulfobacteria bacterium
AAAGTACCCCATAATCGTAGGGAATAGTCTCCCGGATTTTCTCGAACAAAAAGTTGATCATTTCAATGCCGCACTTTTTCGTTTCCAGTCCTGCTTTGAGCTGGGATAGCATTTTCACTCGCTTCTCATGCTTTTTCAAACCCTCAACCCTTTCCATGTTTCCTTTTATATTGTCGGTCAACGCGCATTAGAGGGAAACTACCTCGTTAGGGTGAAGGCAGTGTCATGCCCTGGCAATGTTACCGGCTCCAATAAACCCTTATGCTCTTTTCATCGTCACCATACTGAATGGATAAATTACCCTGGCAGGCCCGTGATAAGGCTTTTCCAATGCGACGAGCTATGTGAACTCCAGTTGTCGTCACAAGGGTGTGGTCCACTTCATCAACAATTGAAATGATCCTTTCCATGGGATGTTCTCCCTTCTCAAACTTCTCTTCACGGCGGATAAGATTCAAAAGCTCTTCACGGTGTCCTTTGAAAAAAGTCCCTCTAATCTCAACATACCCTGCCGGGCAGTTATCAACAATCCGCTGACAGGCGGGACAGACGACTCTATTAGCCTCCTTTGTTGGGCTGTTCCAGGACCAACGTCCGTCTTGAAATAAAGAGCCGCATTCGCCACACACAGTAGGGTCCGGCCACTTGCCCCGCTCTCTATAGGTATCGTGCCGTTTTTCCTGGATCATTCTGTCCCTTCTGCTGTATTGGCTTTTATCCATTCTACAGTGCCTCCGGATCTGTCTCCTGCATCACCGTAGCCCGCACCACAGCAAAGCACTCGTCAAAATCGGGATGCATACGTACCAGACACCGCCGGAGGGCTTCTAGTTCAAGACGTAACGCGTCCATCCCTGCCCGTTGGTCACGCTTGAGAGCTTCCACCTCCTCTCCAGTCAGAGCCGTTTCCTGCTGAAGCGCCTTGAGTTGTTTTTCGACTTCTCCTTCTCTCATGCTCTCCTCCCGGGAGGATTCCTTTATTTTTCTTGGCAAGCCGATGCTAAAATCTAAGCTTTTCAAAGTACTTCTGTTCCAATCTAATGCCCGCTTGCGTAAGACGTTCATAATCCATCTTCAACCTGGCATTGGCGATGTTCCGATTTGCTGCGGACACATGAACGGATTCAGATGCATAGCCTCTCAGGTATGCCTTTGAAACCCTATAAGTTTTACCATCCAGCTTAAAGGCAAAATTACCTGTAAGGAGATACGCATGTATTTCCTCGG
Source organism: Desulfobacteria bacterium (assembly GCA_030145035.1). Lineage (GTDB taxonomy): Bacteria > Desulfobacterota > Desulfobacteria > Desulfobacterales. The sequence continues at coordinate 1,228 of JAQYWL010000355.1, forward strand.
CATCACCTGCCTCTACAAGAACTTTTTGAATGATGTCTTCTTTTGTCAGCTCCACGTTCACTTTGACTTCTCTCCCTTCCTTAACCCAGGAGATAATGTCCTCAAGCCTGACCGGCATCTCTCTTTCAACGTTTGCCATAATTGCCTCCCTATTAAACAAGAACGATTCATATCTTCAATAGTCATCAATCCTTTCAATCCCCCAGCCATCCTCAAGCATGCGCGTATTTAACCCTGGGCCTGAACGGATTGATAGTCAAGACAGGTGCAGCGGCATTCTTGATCACATGATCTGCCACACTGCCCATTAAAGTTCGGTCCAGGCCCTTTCTGCCATGGGTGCCCATGACGATCAAGTCAATGCCTTGTTCATTGGCAAATCTCAAAATCTCGTCTGCGGGATTCCCAATAACGACGTTGGTCTCATAATTCGAGAAATCGCTCAGATGTTTGTCGCAAAACACCTTAATCTGGTTTTCTCCAGCCGTGGCGATCTTGGAAACCGCCCTCGTCAACAGATCCCGCGAAACTTCGATGATTGTCATGTAAGATATATCTCTTGCCACGAACAGGAGATGAAGTTTTGCATCAAACTTTTGAGCCATTTCGAGTGCAAAGGGAAAGACCTTTTTCGAACATTCTGAAAAGTCTATAGGAAAAAGTACGTTCTTGAATGCTTTCATGGTGCACCCCCTTGTTTCGCGTTTTTGTCTAATTGCCTTTAAGCGTTTCAATGATGTGGCCCTTGTCCGTGGCTCTCCATTTGACTGTGACCTCATCCCCTACCACAAAATCCGTCAAGCCTACGCGCTGTCCACCCCTTTTTAGAATAGCCTCGGACGAGAGCGGGCCGGCTACCGTAAACATCCTTTTTCCCATAGGGACCTCAATGACTACCGTGTTGTAAGCCGGCTCAATAGCCGTTATCTCACCCTTCATTATGTAGATTTTCTCACCTGCCGTGCCTTGGATAACAAACAAACACATGGTCAAGGCCACGGTTAAGAAGACCACGATGAGACAGCCTGACTTTTTCATCATATACCTCCTGGTCAATTACATTTTTTAGATGTTCGGACTCACCCCTGCCTCTGCCCTGTGGCTAAGAGGGTTAGGGGCAATGCTGTTGACTTAAGGATAAGTCCCTGATTCATTGCTCCATAAAATCCCCCCGACCCCCCTGGCCCAGACCGGGTTTTTGTTTCGGAGGCATTGTCCAACTTCCCTGGCCCAGACCGGGTTTCTCTCTGCTGGGCATTCTCCGGCTTCTGTCGCGCCAGGGCGGGCTGTCGCGCCAGGGCAGGCCCTTTAAGAAAGGGGGGAGATTCTGAAAAGTCCCCCTTTTCTAAAGGGGAATTTTTTAGTCATGAGATAGCTCCCAAGTCAACACTATTGAGGGCCAGAGTTACAGGGTTCGACGAAAAACTATTCGACCTTATAGGGATTAATGGTCAACACGGGGACAGGTGATTTCTTCACCACATTCTCGGCCACACTCCCAAGAATCATATGCTCCAATCCTTTGCGCCCATGGGTACCCATAATCACCATGTCGATATCTTCGGTCTCAATGGCCTTCAGTATTTCGGTAGCCGGATCCCCGGAAATGATCCTTCTTTGAAAGTTGGGACAGCTTTGCAACTGTTCCTCGCAAACCCTGTCCATAGCCTTTTCAGCCTCTTCTGAGGCTTCCTTTTTAAACATATCCAGGGAAGCATAAGAAGCAGTATGAGAAATATACTCCTTGGCCCACTTCCGAAGGTCGGGAACCACGTGGAGCAGATAAATCATGCTGTCGTATTTCTCGGAAACCGACAGCACATAAGGCAGAATCTTTGACGAGTTTTCTGTCAAATCAATAGGAAAGAGAATCTTCTTTGTTTCCGTCATTGCTTACACCTCCTTTCACTTAACCACCTTTCTGTTTATCTTGCCACCTCCTCAGTACATCACGGCCGTCCCTGGCTACCTGCACCCGATATCCCACTGATATGAACTCGCGGCGCAGAAGCTCCCGAACGTGTGAGTTGCGGTCGGCGATCAAGATTGTGTATGTATCTGCCATGGCATCTCTGTTTCTCGTCATTTACAACGAATAAGAGCAATGGGTGTGCCAAGACAAATGATGACTAGAAATCGGGGCAACTGGGGGAAAACAAAGGAGATTATTGAAGCACACCGGGGCGTCGGCCTAGGGGCCAAGACAGATGCCTGTCAGCATTTTTTACACATTGTAAAAGTCGACACGGAGTCTTCATTGAGATGTCTTCCAAAGGCTTGGCAAGGTGTGCATTATGATTAAAACGTTTCGGAATTTCTACAACCGGCTGTAATCATTTATCTTTCAGTGACGGTTTTCTGTGCTATCAATATGGAATGATGGAATAGTGGAATAATGGAATGTTGGGGACAAAAGGCCGAAAAGAATCATTTCTAAATTGCTCTTATTCCTCTTAAACCCAATATTCCACTGTTCCATCATTCCAATATTACAATTGTGAGCGAAGCGAACTAAGTCCTGCTTTGAACACAAGGGAACACCATTCAAAGCGCTTTTTTCTATCCCGGAAGAGCCGTTATGATCGTCGGCGCTTTTACCATCTCATAAAGTTGATTCTTGGCGTGTTTGTAACGGTCGAAATAGAGCTGTGCAATTTTGAGCATGAGATTATATCCCAACCCGGGGTCCTTTTCGAAAAGTTCAAAGAGCCTGTCCGCCTCTATTGCCATGACCTCTGAGTCTTCCAGACAGACGGCCGTCAGCGAGTACTCCTGTAGTTCCATCAAGCAAGCGGTGCCGAACAATTCCCCGGGCTCACAGATATGATAGGAAATGCCCACCAGATCTCCGTGCTCAATATCCCGCAGGCTCACAAGGCCTTTGCTGACTACAAACAGGCGCGTAGCCCGGTCGCTGCGCTCATGGACATGTGCACGTTTTTTGTAAACTTTCTTCTCAGTGATTTTTGCAAGTTCTGACAATTGCTTGTCTGAAAACGTACCAAATATTTCGTATTGTTTCAGGTCGATAACTTCTGTCATTAGATTCCTCCTTTTGGGCAATGACAGTCGACAATCGCTTCAGCGGTTCACAGTGGACCACACCGCCTGGGGTTCATCTTAGTCGGTTAGGGAAATCGGAAACATGAACAGAGGGCAATAGCTGTGCCAACAAGAGACGTGGACAGAAAATAGGCTAAGTGCTTTAAAATAGAGCACTCTGTGGGACTCAAATGGAGACTTAGGCTGTGAAGTGGGGGGGGAACGACTGTCTCGATTTTTTACAGACTGTAAAAAGTCGGTAATGTCTGTGGTCAGTTGTTAACGGACACTCAGCCCTTGATAGATATCTCTATCTTAAGACGATATTTCTCGATCCTGGAAAGAAGCGTGGGCCTGGAAATACCGAGGAGTTCTGCTGCACGGGTTTGGTTGCCGCCAGTGATGCTGAGGGCTTCAGTGATTACCACCCTGGCAAAGCGGTCCATCAAGGTGTTGAATATATCCTTTGCAGTGCCTGATGTGAGTCTATTACGGACCCATTGACGGATCGCCTCGTCCACGGTGTCGTCCCTCTCCGCGGAGACACGCTCGCGTCCGATGGCCCGTGAGATATCCTCCAGGGTGATGGGTCCGCCCCGGCTAAAGATCAATGCCTTTTGTATGGTATTGGCAAGTTCACGGACATTACCCGGCCAGGGGCGGCAGGTGAGTATGGCCTTGGCCTCCTCAGTCATTCCCGGATTCTCGATGTTCATGTCTCTAGCAAACCGGACAAGGAAGTAATCGGCAAGAAGGGGGATATCATCCAACCGATCACGCAGGGGAGGAAGCCAGAGGGTAACTACCTTGAGGCGATAATAGAGGTCTTCCCGGAACCGTCCTTCTGTGAGGGCCGCTTCAAGGTCTCGGTTGGTGGCCGCAATAATTCGCACGTCCACCGGAATAGGCTCGCGGCCACCGAGACGTTCGATACTTTTTTCCTGGAGCAGGCGCAGGATCTTGGCCTGGATGCTGAAGGGCATGTCGCCAATTTCATCGAGGAACACTGTTCCGCCATGGGCCTGCTGGATCTTTCCCACGCGGCGGCTAACTGCACCGGTGAAAGCCCCTTTTTCATATCCGAACAACTCGCTTTCAAGGAGGGTCTCAGGAATGGCAACACAGTTGATTACAAGAAACGGTTTGTCTGCCCGGAAACCGAACTGATATATGGCACGAGCCACCAACTCCTTTCCAGTGCCAGAGTCGCCGCGGATAAGGACCGTTGCGTCAGTAGAAGCCACCCGGCCTATCGCCTTGTAGACTTCCTGCATGGCCTTACTTCGACCAATAATTGCTTCGGCAGAGGCCACCTTCGGAACTGCGTCTATCTCGACCTTTGAGCGCATGAATCGCCCCGCCTCGAGGGCCTGGTCAATCAAGGCCAAGATCTCGGGAATCTCGAACGGCTTGAGCACATAGTCGAAGGCCCCGAGTTTGGTGGCTTCGATGGCAGTTTCAGTGGTGCCGAAGGCGGTCATCACGATAACAGGAAGCTTGGACTCTATTTCGCGCATTGCCCGAAAGGCTTCAAGCCCGTTCATTCCAGGCAAGCGCACATCCATGACGACCATGTCAGGTACACACTCACGAACCATAGCGATGCCCGCCTCGCCCGTGGACGCGGTCTGCACAATATGGCCTTCTTCGGTCAAGAGCTTGTCGAAGCTTTGCCGCAACTGAGAATCGTCATCAACGATCAGGATCGTACCCAATTCTGTTCCTCCTAGTATGGCAGGGTAATGGTGAAAGTCGCTCCCATGCCTTCTTGTGATCTGACATCTATCCGGCCCTCGTGCTCTTCTACGATTCTGGTGGCAATGCTCAGGCCGAGGCCTGAGCCTTCCTCCCTGGTGCTGAAAAAGGGTTCAAATAACTTATCCTGGATCGCTTCATGGATCCCCGGGCCATTGTCGCTTACCCGGATCTCCACCACCCGACCCAGCGGTTCAATAACGCCCTCTTGCTCGGAGATTACAATCCGGGCGCCAGTTCCCACGGCTTCGCATGCATTGACCAGGAGGTTCACCAGGACTTCTTTCAATTGCTTGGGATCCGCCATGATCTCAGGAAGCCGCCTTTGGCGGTTGAGCTCGACATGCGCATCGTACAATTCGAGGCGATGCCGGAGAAGCTGGAGGGCCATGTCCACCACATCCGAAGGACTCACTTTCTGCGGCTTGAGCTTGGGCGGCCGGGAAAACTCGAGGAAATTCTGAACGATGTTGTCAATGTGGCGGATCTCTTCGGAAATCACGTCGAAGTCCTCTTTCCGGGTTTCAGACAGATCCAGGGTCCTCCCCATAGAGAACAGCCGCATCTTCACGGATGTCAAAGGATTCCGGATGCTGTGAGCCATCGCTGCCGCCAGCCTGCCCACAAGGGCCAACTTTTTAGACTGCAAGAGATGCTCTTGGCTCCGCTCCAGCTCAACTTTGGTTTGATCCACGTCTTCCATCAGGCTGTGAACCCGACGGCTCACCGCCTTGACTTCGTCCCGGGATTCGACTTTGCTTCCCGCCCCATCATGCAACGCCAGCCTGCGAAGCGGATTTAAAATCTGGGTCACCAGAACAAAGGCCAGCAGGGCGCCAAGGAGAATGGCAGTCCATATGGCTGTGCTCGCGATGACCCTGAGCCGCTTGGCCTGGGCGTGGGTTTTAGTACGGGTAAGGTTAATCCTTCTATTGTGAATATCCTTGTAGTCCTCGCACAGCTCAAGGATCTTGAAAAAATGGCTGCGCACCTCCCAATGGAGTTCGAACCCAACTTCCCTCTCCCCAGCCTTGTAGAAGGCGATCACCTTGTCCTCGTCTCTTATGTATACAGCATATTGGGACTCGATTTCGTCAACGGTGGCTCTGTCGGTTGCTGTGCGAGCAAGTTCCCGGACCTCTTTCAGCCGTTCCTTGAATGACTGACGGAAGTCTCCCAATTTCTTGAGCCAGTCAGGGTCGCCATCCAGGAAGTAATAGGAGACAAACCCCTTCTGGTTCAGCAGAGCGTTCTTCAGGCCTTCCGCTGCCTGAAGTGCAGCCAGATCCATATCAATGATCCGCTTCAAAAGGGAGTCCGTCTGATAGGTGTACCACATCATGACAGAGCCACCTGCCAATATGATCATAACCAGGATGGCAGGGATCAAGAACAGACGGGTGCGCAGGCTGATTCGGTTCCACATCTTCTTCATCTTTCAAATCCCCTTTTTCTCCGGAGGACTATAGAGGAATATCAAAATATTTTCAAGACTCCAGCCGCCCCTCTGAAGGAGTGTAAATCACGGCTGTTGGCAATGAGAAAATCCGTGTCCGTCTGCTGCGTATTTAGTTTTGGGGAAATTGAACTCAATAACCAACAATCTTGATTTACACCCCCCTGAAGCCCTTGATTCATCCCTTGTAAGCTGATAGCATGTGCCAGCACAGCCCTGCGGAAAAGCCATGGATTTACCTGAGTATTACTGAACCAGTTCATGATGTTTTGTTTTGGCATTAATCTTGCTGGAGGTTTTTACACTAGCCGTAAAACAGCTAAAAAACAGGGCACTTAGGCGCTTAGCGCCGCAACATTAACCCCTGAACCTCTGAACCCTGAACGGTTACGTTCACTTTAGGCACTTTTAACTTTTATTTTGAGAGGTAGCCCTATGCTCATAATCATAATAAAGGTTTGGAGGCTTATCATCCCTGTGACTATAGGATTATGTTTAATGGTTCAGACGAGCTGGGCCGATAAGGCCTACGTGACGGATTGGTTTAGAATCAGCCTCAGAAGAGGACCCAGCATTGAAAACAAAATCCTCAAGTTTCTTCCTTCAGGTTTGCCCGTGGAGATTTTGGAATCACAAGAAGGTTGGAATCGTGTTCGCCTCCTGGAAGGTGAGGGGGGCGCCTTGGAAGGTTGGATCCTGAGTCGCTATCTGGTTACACGTTTGCCATGGAAGAATCAGGCCAGGTCTTTAAGGGAGGAAAATGCTCGCCTCAAAGAAAAGATAGCCCACATTGATGAAGAATGGGCGAAAAAGGTCCATCGGGAACTTGGAAACACCAGGCAACTAAAAGAAAATCATAAAGCAACACTGAAAACTGTTCAAAGGTTGACTAAGGAAAACGAGAGCTTGAGGTCTTCACAAAGGAAGAAATGGTTCGTTACCGGGGCTTTGGTTCTACTCTGTGGCTTGATGATCGGCCTGGTGGTTGGAAAACGTAAATCATCATATTACTAATATGAAGGTGCATATCCTGGTCAAAATCGCTTCAGGAATCCTAATTCTATACCTCGCCTATTGTTCCTTCCTTTTTCTATTCCAGCGGCAGATCCTGTTTCCCCGTAATCAGATCGGGGTACCTTCGGGTATGGCGAACAAGATTGCGGGCTTGGAGAAAATGTGGTTACACACAAGTTACGGAAAGGTGGAGGCATGGTTTCTCCCCCCTCCTCCCGACCGGGGTGCGGAGTCTGCACCAGCGGTTATCTTTGCCCATGGCAATGCAGAGTTGATTGACTTCTGGCCTGAAGAGTTTAGTAACTTCACACATCTTGGAATAGGAGTATTGCTTGTCGAGTATCCTGGTTATGGGCGTTCGGAGGGGACCCCGTCCCAAAGAAGCACCATTGAAGCATTCATCGCAGCATATGACGCTCTCCTTGCACGCAAGGATGTCGACCGCTCCCGAATCGTCCTGTTCGGACGCTCTCTTGGCGGTGGCGCCGTATGCGCACTCGCTGCACAGCGACCCTCGGCCGCGCTCATTCTTCTGTCAACATTTACCAGCGTTCGATCATTCGCATCGAAGTTCCTTGTTCCCGGTTTTCTCGTCCGGGATCGATTCGACAACCTTGCAGTCGTCAGCTCTTACTCCGGTCCGGTTCTCGTAATCCACGGAAGGAATGACAGCCTGATTCCCTATAAACACGGAGTTGCTCTTTACCGTGCGGCGCGGCGCGGCGAAATGCTTACCTACGACTGCCGACATAACGATTGTCCTCCAAGTTGGAACACATTCTGGCGAGATGTGCAGACATTTCTTCACCATGCTGGAATCATAGAGAATTAAACATAAAGTGATCGGTTCCAGGTTCAGGCCCGCCCTGGCGCGACAGCCTTGGGCAGATGTGTCCTTGGTGTCATCCCGGTCTGGGCCAGGGGCGCTTCAGCTTAGTCTAAGCTAGCAAGCCGGTAGTCCCGGTCTGGGCCAGGGGCTCTTCAACCGGGAACCCTGAACGTTGAACCGCTCAACCCAGGTTAAACCCCTGCTTCATTCGTCTGAGCGCATACAATAACGGATAGGATAAATGGTCTAATTTTTTCTCGTGGGTGTGGTACCGGGTCATGAAGGGGCTGGAGATATTCTGGTAAGTTGGGCCTGAGGGGGGTTCGCCCCAGGTTGTGTTTTTGCTAAAAGTGTGATATACGATACAGCTTTAGGTCGGCGGTGCGAAAGATTTTTATACAGGCTTGTAAATGATCATTTTAGGACAGCAGTTTCAAAGTATTGTGAAAGGGGGAGGATAGAGAAATGGGTATTGGTAAGGATGTCCGCAAAGAACGGATCATGAACCGGGAAACCGGCAAGATAGTAATCGTTCCAATGGACCACGGTGTGACAGTGGGCCCGATCAAGGGTCTGATCGATTTGCCCAGGACCGTGGACATGGTAGCCAAGGGCGGGGCCAACGCCGTGGTCGAACACGTGGGCATGGTCGCTCGTGGCCACCGCCGCTATGGGCGTGATATCGGGCTGATCGTTCATCTTTCCGGCAGCACCAGCCTTTCCCCGGACCCGAACCGCAAAGTGCTGGTCTGTTCGGTGGAGCGTGCAGTTCGAATCGGGGCAGACGCTGTAAGTATCCACGTCAATATTGGCGCGGAGAACGAGGGCGAAATGTTGGAGGCTTTCGGCAAGGTTTCGGAAGACGCCGATTACTGGGGCATGCCGCTTCTTGCCATGGTTTATCCTCGCGGTCCCAAGGTCGATAATGAGAAAGACGTTGAGAACGTAAAGATGGCGGCTCGGGTAGGCGCCGAGCTTGGGGCAGACATAGTCAAGGTCCCCTACACCGGATCTCCTGAGACCTTCAAGGATGTGGTCGAGGGATGTCCCATTCCCGTGGTCATAGCCGGGGGGTCTAAGCTCTCCGATGAGGATACCCTAAAAATGGTAGAGGGTGCCATGAAAGCGGGAGCGACCGGACTATCAATGGGCCGCAATGCTTTCCAGCATGAGAATCCGGTCCTCCTGGTGGCTGCGGCCTGCGCCATTGTCCAGGAGGGCAAGAGCGCTGAAGAGGCAATGAAGATTCTCAAAGGCGAGGCATGAAGCTGGTGCCTCATTTTGCGTAACCGTTCACGGGTTCAGAGGTTCAGAGGTTCAGGGTTCACGGGTTAACATTGATGATTGATGATTGATGATTGATGATTGATGATTGAAAAAACAATCGACAATCCCTGGCCCAGACCTGACTTACGGGGACAGTAGCCTCTTTCAATTAGATCGCGCCCCTGGCCCAGACCCTGGCCCAGACCGGGTTTTTCTCTCCGTGGCATTCTCCAGTTTCTGTCGCGCCAGGGCGGGCCGGGTTTGCTTTGCATCAGCATTTTCGATTCACTGTCGCACCAGGGCGGACAGGGCGGGCGCAAATCGACAATCAAAAGACGGTGAACTCTGAACCTGTGAACGCCCAGAAAACAGTACGGATTTCGGATTTTAGAATTATATGTGGCAAAAAATTCTTGCTAGAAAAAGCACGGATCTCATGACCAAGTGCCTGTGCCTAAAAGAGGACAAGGGAGTATATCATGACAAGGCTGTTCTGGGTTAATGCGAGGCCCTATAAAAAGAAGGTCGTGACCACTGCGCTGGAAAGTGGGGCTGACGCCGTGATGGTTCCGCGAGGCCAGTCGAAAAAGGTCCGTGACCTCGGGCTGATCAAGACGGTGTCCCCGGACGGTGACTTGAAACTCGGCGAGGATGTGGTCGAGGTTACCATTTCCTCGGAAAAGGACGAGGCCAAGGCCCTCAAGGTGCCGGCTGAGAAGCTGCTCCTGATCAAGACCAGCGACTGGAAAGTGATCCCGCTTGAAAACCTGGTCGCCAAGAGGGGCAGGGGCCTGCTGGCCTGGGTGAGAAGCGCGGAGGAGGCCAGGGTCGCGTTAAAAATCATGGAGCGTGGGGTTGACGGGGTCGTTCTGGACACAAGCGATCTTTCCGAGATCAAGCGGACGGCGGCCGCAATCCGGGAACAGGGAGAGCAGCTCCATCTCATTCAGGCCACCATCATGTCCGTGAGGCCGCTGGGTATGGGAGACCGGGTCTGCGTTGATACCATTACCAACATGAAGCCCGGCCAGGGCATGCTCGTCGGGAACTCCAGCTCGGGCATGTTCCTGGTCCACGCTGAAAACGTGGAGACGCCCTATTGCGCCACCCGTCCCTTCCGCGTCAACGCCGGAGCGGTGCACGCCTATCTGCGCGTGCCGGGCGGCAAGACCTCTTACCTGGCTGACTTGAGCATCGGCGACCAGGTTTTGATAATCGACCACAAGGGCAGGAGCGAGGTTGGCTTCGTGGGCCGGGCAAAGGTGGAAAAAAGGCCTATGATGCTGGTAGAGGCCGCCTACAAGGACAGGCCCCTGTCGCTGGTCATGCAGAACGCAGAGACCATCCGGCTGACCAGGCCAGGGGGCGAACCCATCTCCATCACCCATCTGAAAGCCGGAGACCGCGTGCTTTCCTACCTGGAAGAGGCGGGTAGACACTTCGGGGTAAAGATTGAGGAGACGATAGTTGAAAAATAGCCATGATCAATCTGAATCTTGTGAGGAATTTCCGTTAACCCATGACATCGATAATACTTTCTTCACCTGAACCCCGGTCGAGTACATGTTTTGAATGAGTTTCCTCATTCGATGTTGGTTCATTAGACAAATTATCAGGGGGTTCTACGGGGTTAACCTTCCCTTCAACGACGTCCGGTGTCGTCTCCCGAGGCCCCTCTGTTTGGCCTTGAACAGTGTCGGTCTTGTCTTGATTTACGTTTGACACAGTACCAATTCCTTCAATCATTGTTTACCTCCTTATGGAAAAAGCCCATTCTCCTCACGAAAGAATGGGCTGAAGTATTCAGATGGTTCGCTGTTTGGAAACCCCGCTATCCCGCAGAAACGGGACCGGAGGCTTTGCGTCCCACCCTTTCGGGAGGTTTGCCTTTTTCACAGTCGTTTTCTCTTGATTATTATATCGGCATGGTCAGAGAAAACCTTTAGTGGAAAAGATATGGACAGTTGGGAAAAGGGAAGGTGAAAGACCGGTCATCTAAGATGCGCTTTTTGGTCCAGGAGCACCATGCGCGGCAGCTCCACTATGATTTTCGGCTGGAGATGGCCGGGGTATTGAAGTCTTGGGCATTGCCCAGGGGGCCGTCCTTAAACCCGGCTGATAAGAGGCTGGCGGTTGTGGTGGATGACCATCCCCTTGAATACTTTGGCTTTGAGGGGATCATCCCTGCCGGTCAGTACGGGGCCGGCCCGGTAGTTGTCTGGGACAAGGGAGGGTACAGCCTGCTTGAAGGAGACGATCCTGTGAAGGCACTTGAAAGTGGGAAGATCGTCATGGAGCTTCGCGGGAAAATACTCAGGGGAGGCTTTACACTCGTCAGGATGAAAGGGCGGGGTGAAAAGAATTGGCTTCTGATCAAGAAAAAAGATGAATACAGCCAGACGAACTGGATCCTCCAGCAGGCGCTGACAAAGGAAAAGGAAAGCAGACTCCGGGAAAAAGTGCCGCCGTGCCAGGCAGATTGATAGCAAATATCTTGTTTGTGTGCATAGGGAACATTTGTCGCAGTCCTTTTGCTGAAGGTCTTTTCACAAAGGTTGTGGCTCAAAAAGGGCTCAAAGGCCTTACAGCGGATTCTGCGGGATTGCTTGCACTTTCCGGCAATTCGGCCACTTACCAGGCGCAACGGGTTGCTGCTGAATACGGTGTGGACCTGGATGAGCACAAAGCAAAGTCTGTGTCAAAAGACCTCGTGGCCTGGTCCGATCTGATCCTGGTCATGGAAAAATCACACGAGGATTCACTACTGAGCGCCTTTCCGGAGGCCGCAGGCAAGGTTCTGTTGATCAGGCATTTTGCCCGTTTTGGTTCGAGAAGGCGGGGCATTGCTGACCCGTACGGGCTTGAGTACGACGCATATCGGTTCTGCTTTCTTGACATTCAGGATTCGGTTTCAGGCCTGGTAGAATACCTGTCTGGTCGCGCAATGTCTTTTGACCCTATACAGGTAACCTGTTACGAGGGTTACAAAGCCAAAGAATCCCCCCGCTCCTTTGTATGGGCGGGTCTGACCTTCGGAATTACTAAAATCGTTGACCGGTGGTATGAAGGCAGCCCGGATGAGAGATCCGAGACTATGGATTATTTCAAGGTGCAGGCTGATGACGGGGGCACATATATTATCCGTTACAACCGACTCTTTGACAGTTGGGCGGTACTGGTCCCGTCCCCTTAGTGCACTCGTAAATCGTTGCGCTGCTCGTGGGAACGGCATTCCTGCCGCGCCCGCCCTGGCGCGACAGAAGATAGAGAATGTCTCGCAGAGAAAAACCCGGCCCGCCCTGGCGCGACAGAAGCTAGAGAATGCCACAGAGTGAAAAACCCGGTCTGGGCCAGGGTCTGGGCCAGGGACAATCGGGGCTGAAAGCCCCTCCCACAGCGCAACTGCAACCCCTGGCCCAGACCTGGATTATAGGCTTAGTAGATTGATTTGAGCACGTCGCGCCCCTGGCCCAGACCGGGTTTGCTTTGCATCAGCATTTTCGATTCGCTGTCGCACCAGGGCGGGCAGGGCAGGCCTTTGACGAATACCTGCCCGCCAGTGCCAGGCGGGCTTGCAAGGCAGCAAAAGCAAATTCCGACACGTTCTATGAATGACCGTGAGGTCACCGCTTGAATTCAGGCAGGTATCCGGCTACCTCGGTTAGCATTGTATCCACCTCGCGATGGGTGCTTTTCAGTTCATTCAAGGCACTGCCCACCAAGGGAATATTCTCGGAGACCTTGGTGCGCCCGAGTTCCAGCAACCTCACAGCATATCCAGCCACTCGATCGAAATTGTTCACAGAAAGGATCAACCTGGGCACCCTCTCTGCCTCTTCTTTGCTCAGATGTTGCTGGGAAATCCGGATCACATATCGAGAGATTGCCTCCCGCAGACTGGGAACAGCCTTCCCGTACTCTTCCACCCGGTCCAGGAGCACCTCGTCATTGTATATGTATCCGTCCATGGCATACTTTATCATATTTCGGGAGATCTCGCCCAACCTAAATCACGCGGAAAGACCCATGCCGATCCCTTCACCAATAGTCCTGGTCGTGAATAAGCGGTCAAATTTGACCCCACTCGTTTTATTGGCCCTTATCCATGGCCTTGAGAAACCTAACTTACGAAAAACTCAGCACAAAGTCTGTTGAGGAGCCATTTTTGTCAAAAATTATTGAAATTTTTCACGCAGATAAAAGAAAATATGATAAGTTTTGATAGAATTTCAAACGGAGGTTATGCCAATGACCAAGTCTTGGAAGTTTTCAATCAAGTATATGTTATTTCCTTTTATGATCATCTTGCTTGTGTCTATAAACCTGTCTTTGAGTCTTGCCGAAACCAAAGGGACACCTAAATATGTTGGGTCGTTGACCTGTAAGGCCTGTCATGAGAAGGAATATAAAAGCTTTGTGACCCATGCGAAGAAGAGCACATCTTTCAGGAGCATTGAAAGGGTAAAAAAAGAGCTGACGGAAAAGGAGATTAAAGGTTGCTACTACTGCCATACGACCGGATATGGCGAACCGGGTGGTTTCATAAGTCTGGAAAAGACGCCTCATTTGAAAAATGCTGGCTGTGAGGTATGTCATGGTCCTGGGGAGTTTCATGTGAAGGAAAAGGATTCCTCCTTTATAAAGAGGCGTTTGACCGCAGAAGACTGTGAGGTCTGTCACACCTCAGAAAGGGTCAGGGCCTTCAGATACAAACCCTTGATTCATGGAGGGGCGCATTAAGGTGAAGGTAATAGAAGTCAGGAGGCACCGGATGATTGGTTTTTTAAAAAAGCGGCTGGCTAACAAGATACTGGTTGCCATAGTAATCACTATAGTTCTGATTATGGGAACCGAAATCATTGTACGAATATACTTCGGGACCAGAGACAGGATAGAGCTGATGAACATGGTATCTCGGGACATGGCCTCCTCGACTTATGCAGGGATAAAGTATCCCATGGAGGTAG
>JAQYWL010000239.1 GCA_030145035.1 Desulfobacteria bacterium
GGTGGGCGGTGCCGACAACAGGCATGGTCACCCTGCAAACCCCTGTTTCTCCCTCCAATCTGTTTACCCTGCATCTATGTTCGCAAAGCTCACACTTCTCCAGGTCCTCAAGAAAATCAGGGTATGTTACCACTATCACTCGCTTTCGTGAAGGTACAGCGGTTTCACGCAGTGCTGACGCATGAATGAAACGGATATAGGTCTTCGTAAGGTCATGGGAAAAATTTTTGATTTTGATGGATCGAACTGCCCTGAAATCGAGCTGAAAGATCAGCTTTGTAAAAGGATTCCCCCTGAGTTTTGCAAAAGATACTCACATTGGCACATAGTACTGCCAGCCCCGTCATTGTCTGGGGTGTATGTATCTGGTTGGATCTTGTTAAGCTTCTTCTTGGATCATCTATATCAAGCGAAGTTGAAAAGAAGCCGCAAGGCATTTCTGCACCCATAAGGGGTCTAACCATGGACCGCCTATGGTCTCACGTATAAAACGGATGAAGCCTCGCACCCCTAACTCACGTACCATCTTCACAAGACGCTCGGAATACTGGGCCAGAACATTGATCAGGTGCCCCAATCGCATCAGATAGTGGTACCCCTTCATGGCATTCCAGTCATAGGAAAAGGCGCGCTCATACTGGTAACCATGGCGTTTCTCCACGAGGATGCCAGACTCAATCCCCCACCTATGGCGTGCGCCTAAATTGCAACGTTCATGCATATTCCATTTGTCCAAAGGCCTGCTGGAAATCCAGGCGTGGCGCGATTTCTTCGTGACAACCTCGGCAGAATCCTTGGCTATTTCCTCCCAGTTCTCTTTACAAACAACCACATGGACAATCTGCTTTTTCCTTTCGTTGGGGCCGTAGCAATACTCGATATCATTCACCCACTCAAAACGCTGTCTTCTATTGCCCCAGATCATGTTAAAATGATTTTTAGTTTCAAGCTTCTTGAGAGCTTCGTATTCTTCCCAGACGCTGGGAAGGCTTTTGTCTTGCAAAACTATCATGAAATCCCAACGGTTCTTGCGGCACAGTTCCATGATTGGTCCGTTGGGATATAGTCCGTCCAGCAGCACCATGATGGGAAGATGACCAAACTCATCTTTTAACCGCCTAGCCAATCGCTTGAAGGCTTTGAGTTCACAGTCCTGTTTGCTTGTATCCGTATCTCCTTGTGTATAACTCAAAAACTCGCTCATTAAGGGAATAGTCATGCCACCACGGAATGCCAGATTGGCCTCCAGCACATAGACGTAATATTGCGTTTGGGTATCATCGCCTTTCTTCACTTCACGCTCCAGGCATTCCTCACTCCAAAGCACGTCCCGGACAAACTTTTGGGTACCATCGATAGCAATAGGGTAACAATTATCAACCAAATACCGAACAAACTTCTTGTTCCGTATCAACTTTCGGACTAATTCGATAAGGACACTTTCAATTTCGTTTACATCAATCCTGGCTAAAAGTCGCATAAGTGTGTCATTGTGAGGCAAATCCTCCAGTTCAGGAAAAAGGCTCTTCAGGTTATCCATAAACACCGGACGGGTCATTTCCCTGTTGGCTTCGCGTCTAGAAGCCATGTGAAAGACAAAAGTCAGGATGCCGTAGATCATCACTACTGTCAGTTTGTGCTTTACCTTTTTGGGATTCCTCGGGTCCTCAATCTTGGACAGGCGTTTCAACAGGACAGGCAACCTGGATCGAAAAACTCTGACTTGTTCAGTGGTAGCATCCTGCCGGGCTTCCTGTTCTTCCTCCACACTTCTGTATACACACTTGCGGTTGGGCATTGAGGCCCTAACTGGCTTTTTCAATCCTTCAGCTCTCTGCCTTTCACGCAGCGCCTTCTCGGCCTTCTTCTTTTCCTTCCTCTGTCTCTTTATGACTTCACGGTTCGGCCTACGGCTAGGCTTGCTCATTTGTCCACCCTCCCCTTAAGTCGTTCTGAACAGAGGAGAGATCGCCAATCCTTTACCAAAGGCTTAACAAAAATCTTCTTTGGAGTCGTAGTGTAAGTTTTCCCTTTACGTACAAGACCCTCACCCGTGGTCATCCCCAGGTACTGCCAGTTGGCTGCCTTGTAACAGCTCCCCTCATAATATTGAGGGTCAACAAATGTCTCCGCCAAAACAGGACTATAGCCCCAGCGCTCCTGCCAGTCCTCTTTCACGCGCCGGACAACCTGCCCCAAAATGTGGCTCCCAAGATTTTTAACCTGCACCCATGGAAAAATCAAAAAACGACTGTTATTGATAACCCAAGCCAGGTTCCTCAGGCGCTGTCTTTGCGTCCAGCCTATCAACCGGTCTCGAGCGGCTAGGGCCTTGGCCGCCCCTGCAAACATTAGGCATCCCAACAAACCCCGTTCAGATACGATAAAATACCGCAAAACGTAACCGAACGGCTTCTTGTAACCCAGATAGTGGTAACGCGATACGTATTCATTCCACAATCCAGTCGATTCCTTGCCTTTAACAACCGCTACACTTACCAAGCCTACATCCCCTAAATTACCTACAATATTAGCTTGGGACTCCGTCTTGGGCGTTAGTGCAATGTACTTCCCACTTTGCTGCCCTTGTGATCTCTGTCGCTTCCCCGGAAGCTCCACAGATCCCTTCGCTTCCAATTTCTTCAATAATTTCATGCAGGCATCTATCTTGCAGCTCCCAGAGGCCGTCATCCATCCCAGATGCTCGCATATGGTTGCAGCCAGTTCCCAACGACTCAAGCCTGGAAATAGCCCCACCGTTTCTTGAATTTCATCAAGTTCTTGCCTGCTGATCTCCCGAGTACATTGAAATATTGATCCGCTACTTTTCTTAAGCATAGCGTGGTGCCTCCTTGTAAATGAATCTACAATAAACCAACGCTACGCTATCAAAATACTATCCCCCTGTCTAATGCTTTTTTGCGATAAAATATTTTTTTGGCCCCTCACAACCCCTTGATAGACTTGAAGCTGGCAACACGTGCTTCACAGCTGCGCTAAGCGTCTAAGAGCTATCAGCTTTGAGCTCTCAGCTATCAGCTAACTTCTTATGAGCCTCTCTCGACCACTTATTTTCTCTCCGCATTTTGTACGTAATAATTTGGTAATCCATTTTGGAAAATCTATGATATGTAAAAAGTTTGCACAGAGCCCCTGATCCAATAACCCTAACTAGTGTCCATCCAGAAATGAGATATTTTTTGCAAGGTCAAGGAAGACAAAGGTTTTAACCGCAGGA
>JAQYWL010000485.1 GCA_030145035.1 Desulfobacteria bacterium
CCCGCCTGCCAGCGCCTGGCACCTTATATATTGCACGGACTTTGTTTATTGGCACCGGCGGGCAGGTCGCCTCCTGGGCTGGCAAAGACCGGCTTCTTAAGGACCGGCACTGGCGGGCAGGTAAATCCTCTTTTTTCTATGGAAC
Source organism: Desulfobacteria bacterium (assembly GCA_030145035.1). Classification (GTDB taxonomy): domain Bacteria; phylum Desulfobacterota; class Desulfobacteria; order Desulfobacterales. Next base: position 146 of record JAQYWL010000485.1, read on the forward strand.
AGGATCAACCCCCCCAGCGTGAAAGGGATGGCACCGTAAGATCCTTCCCAGAGCCATCCAGGACCCTCTTAATGCGCCGTGACGTTTTACGGCCTGCAATGCATACTCCGAGCAGGTTGGGTGAAAGCGACATGCCGGTGTGAAGAGTGGTGAAAGGATGTATTGATAGGCTCTAATGAGTGCCAGCAGAAACGGCCTCATGCTTGCAATCCCTTAATATATCGCGAACAATAGCTTCCAGCGCCCCTTTGATTTGCCAAAAGGACAGATCAGAAGTACCAGTTTTTGCTATGACCTTCACATCATAACTGTCAGCAAACAAAACCTTGTGCAGACGAAAATACTCTCGCACCAACCGCTTGACACGATTGCGTGTCACGGCACGCCCAACCCTCTTACTTACCGTAACCCCTAAGCGCAATTTCCCAAGACCATTGTGGGCGTACACTACAATAAAATGCTCACCGTCAACCCTCTCGCCATACCTGGACAATTTCTCAAAATCCTGTCGTCTCAAAAGGCGTTCTGGCTTTGTTAATGAAAAAGTTCCCAAGATCTTTCTAAGCCCTTACACGGCCAAGCGCTTCCTTCCTTTCGCACGACGGCGCTTTATGATCTTTCTTCCCTGCTTCGTGGACATCCTTGACAGGAATCCGTGGTCTCTACGGCGCTTAATTCTGCTTGGTTGATAGGTCCGTTTCATGAACTGCTACGTTTGTGCTGCACTAAACCGGCATCCTTTTCTTATGGTATCGGGTGATTAAATCACTTAAAAAAAGCAATTTAAACACAATGTATTGACCATGTCAATCCTTTTCCACTGTTCTTTTCTTACACACGAGCTCGCTCAACACACCATAGCAGCTCTTTGGGGGAAGATAATAAACAACTTGTAGAAATTCTGAAAAGTTACTATATTGTGAAATAGCCTATCATCTAAAACGGCGCTGCCATGCAACATAGATTCATCTATACTCGGGACTCTTTTCCTTCGACAGACTCTGCCAACAAAGAAACCTTTAAGGACTTTGATGCAACTGAACTCTATTGTCCTCAATGTAACCGTGCCGTCCCGGTACGCAAACGCTTGCTCCTTGTCCTCCCTGAAGGCGACAAATATGAATATCTTTGTGCCTTGTGTTCCACATCGGTTGGTACCAAACTGGTGTGTGAGGCTCATAACCAAAGGCACATCATTATTTCCTAAGAAGTGGGGCGCTGGTACCCATTGTCCTGAGTTGGGCCAACTCCCAAACATAGTCGTAGAGGTGAAGCCCTTTGCTGGCAGCAACTATCTCCCCGTCTTCCACGCCTATTTCTGCTGCCATGTATTCCTTTAGGAGCTGAATTCCACCCACGTTCGCCGGAAATCCGTTCCACAAATCCCAGGATCTAAAATAGATCATAAAATGAAGTTTCCCGTGTCGGATACGAGTGTCAATCTGCCTAAGGCAAGGAGGGTCACCAAGCAGTATATCGGATGGAACCGAAACCGTCATAGCAGCCTGATTCGTCCCGTACCCGTTTATCCTGTACATCCTAATGACCTCCTCGATCTGGTTCACGACGCGCCTTTCAACCAACCGTTGCATCACCCCCCCAGGCTGGGGCTCCACTTTTTGGTCCTGTTCATCTACCAAGCAAAGATAACACCACCCCGCCAGGCGTTCGCCATATGTGTAATCCTCGTTTGGATTTTTTTGTGGGGTCATCAAATATGGGAGATACTCTTCAACATATCCATCTGCAACCGGATTGGGTATGCCCAGGGATGGGGGGATATCTGGAATCAGAGGCCGCACCCCGGGATATCTGATATGAACCGTAACATAGTCAAACTCAAGGCGTTTTTGTCCAGCATAGCTGCCGTGATCAATGACATATTCATAGCCTCTATCCATAATCTCATAGACACACTGAAACCAAGCGTCCGGTAAATCCCTAGCCTCTATGGAAACCAACCTCATAATAAACCCGATAAACCCGTGTCTATATATCCAAACTCCTAACCTCTAATGCATTGTTCTCTATGAATTGCCGTCTGAGATCCACATCTCCACCCATTAACACGGTGAAGATATCATGGGCTTCAAACATGTCCTCTATCTTAACCTTTAACAGGGTACGATTTTGTGGATCCATGGTTGTATTCCACAACTGATCCGGGTTCATCTCCCCTAACCCTTTATAGCGCTGGATTGAAAGTCCTTTTTTAGCATCCGCAAAGAGATAGGAAAGGAGTCTGTCTTTGTCGTCTATGGAAACCGCTTCTTTACTGTTATGATATACCCGAAAAGGGGGGCTATCAAACAAGGAAATATCTTTCCATAACACATGTGCTTTTTGAAAGTCGGCAGATGAAACAAGCTCCCAACCAACCTTTCCTCGCAGCTCCTCGTTTCCCTGTGCGCTGATCATAAACTCATATATATTGTGCTCCTCGTCTCTGAGTAACTCGCCCACCCGATACCCTGTTGAGCCCAGGCGCTGCATCAAAACCGTCATTGCCTCCTTGTCTTGAAGAAAGTCTCTATTGTTTACGTCATTCTCGATCAAAAGCTCTATCAATCCCCTATCAAAGCCACGTCGTCCCAGCCTATTAATCAGTTTACCAAAGTCCGTCAGTTTACCAAGAAATCTATATAGGTCTTTCTTTTCCAACAAGAAACACCCCTTATTCCCCATAACCTTCTTATCATCGCAGATCCGCTTCATTAAAAACTCCTCTAGCCCGTCTTCATGTTTAATATAAGTAACGGCCTTCCCTTTTCCTACCCCAAAGAGAGGGGGCTGCGCAATATAGAGATAACCCCTATCAATTAAGTCGGGCATCATCCGATAAAAGAACGTCAAAAGAAGGGTTCGGATATGAGATCCATCCACATCCGCATCCGTCATAATAATGATCTTATGGTATCGCAATTTTTCTATACTATATTCCTCGCGGCCCACACCCGTGCCAAGGGCGGTGATCAAGGTCTTGATCTCCTCGCTCTTTAACATCTTGTCAAAGCGGGCCTTCTCTACATTGATTATCTTCCCTCTTAGAGGAAGCACCGCTTGAAACCTCCGATCCCTCCCCTGTTTGGCACTGCCACCAGCCGAGTCCCCTTCCACAATAAAAATTTCCCTGCTGGCTGGATCCGTCTCCTGACAATCTGATAGTTTCCCTGGAAGTGCTCCATCTACCAGGGCGCCCTTTTTCCTGGCTATGTCCCTTGCACGTCTGGCCGCATCTCTGGCCCGCGCCGCCTCAACAACCTTTGTTATGATCTTTCTTGCTTCGCCTGGGTTCTCCTCTAGAAAGGTGCCGAGTTTTTCATTCACCAAGGCTTCGACTAATCCTTTAACTTCGCTGTTGCCAAGCTTTGTCTTGGTTTGGCCTTCAAACTGGGGAGACCTGAGCTTGATACTAATAACAGCAGTCAATCCTTCCCTAACGTCCTCCCCGCTCAACTTTTCTTGAAGGTTTTTAGGTAAATTGCTATTAGATGCATAATGATTGATAGTACGCGTCAGGGCTGATTTGAATCCAACAACGTGGGTCCCACCTTCATGGGTATTAATGTTGTTCGCAAAAGAGAATATTCTTTCAGTATATGTATCATTGTACTGAATTGCCACCTCAACGGAAACACCCTGTCTTTCAGCTTCCATGTAAATAGGTTTCTTATTACACGGTGTTCTTCCCTTATTAAGATACTCCACAAAAGATACTATCCCGCCTTTATAACAGTATTCTTTTCTCTTGTCTGTCCGCTCATCTTCAAGCAGGATCGCAAGGCCCTTGTTTAAAAACGCAAGTTCCCGCAACCGTTGAGATATGATATCAAAACTAAAATCGACGGTCTTGAATACCCCGGGATCTGGTATAAAGTGTAGTTTTGTCCCTCTTCTCTTCGTCTTTCCTATAACCTCAACCGCACATGTACTTTTCCCTTTCTCATAAGACTGATAATAAACGTTTCCACCTGTACGAATTTCTATATCAAGAAAACTCGAAAGGGCGTTCACAACAGACACACCCACACCATGTAATCCACCAGACACCTTGTAAGAGTCGTGGTCAAACTTTCCGCCAGCATGAAGTCTTGTCATAACGACTTCAACTGCTGGAATTTTCTCGGTTTTATGGATTCCTACCGGTATTCCTCTCCCATTGTCCTCTATACTGACGCTATTGTCCGAATGAATCGATACTTTTATATAATCGCAATACCCCGCTAACGCTTCATCCACACTATTGTCTACCACTTCAAAGACGAGATGATGAAGACCTTCCACTTCAACATTGCCAATATACATGGAAGGTGTCTTCCTCACTCCAGTAAGACCCTCTAAGACCTTTATCTTATCCGCATCATACCCGCTGCCTACCTCACGCCCGCCGGGCTCACCTGAGTGAGAGCTATGGCGGACCGGTTGCGAAGCATTGCGGGCAGGTATTTTATCAGTATCTTCCATGCTTATACTCTCATTGGCATAATAACACTCAAGAAACCCGGATCACCATCCCCTTCTATCGTACACGGGTTCACTTCGTCCTTAAACCTTACCACCACTTCCTCACTGTCCATGCTGGTCAGAGTCTCAATAAAATATCTCGGATTGAAAGCTACTTCAAGTGGTTCTCCATTATACGATACAGAGATAATCTCTTTTGCTTCTCCTATCTCGGGATTTGTGGTTGTGGTCTCAAGTTTGTCCTTATCTATCTTGAAACGAACCCCGGAATATTTTTCAGAAGAGAGTATGGACATCCTCCTTAACATCATCAGAAAATTTTCCTTTTGTACATTCATCTCATTCCGGCCTGTTTTCGGAATGACCATTTCATAATCTGGAAATTCACCTTCAATCAACCTTATGATAAGCACCTCTTCATCCCCGCCTGCCTCACGTTGCGAAGCATTGCGGGCAGGTTTCTTTACAATAAAATTATTATCCTTAAATCCTATTTGAACCGACTCTCCTCCTTCTAAGATTTTCAAAACCTCTATAATCCCGTTTTTTGGTAGAATAACACCTTTTTTTAGTCCGGCCAAAGCGGATTTGTCATCCCCAATAACATAATCTATCTTGGAAAGTCTGTGACCATCGGTTGATACCATACGGATTTTATTGACATCACCTGTGGTTATAGTCTCAAAACAGATACCCGCAAGCTGAGCACGTCCTTCATCGCCAAGCACGCTGTATATGGTCTTACTGATCATGTTATTAAATACATTCACATAAATATCAAAAAACTCAACACCTGTAATATCAGGGAAGTCTGGAAAATCATCAGGGTCCATACCTACAATATTGTATTCAAGCTTCTTGTCCACTATCTGTATCCACTTGTTATCAATTTCTTTTATGGCAAGCATGTCACTGGGAAATGCTCTTACGATCTCATATACCTTTCTTGAAGGAACAGCCGTTGAACCTTCTCGCAACACCTCAGCTTCATATAAAGCCTTAAATGCCATTTCAAGATCAGTAGCCCGTATGGAGATCATAGATTCCTTTACAGAAAGCAACACATTGGAGGTAATTAGAATATTGGTTTTTTTTCCTGTAATTCCTTGTACTTTTGTCAATGCATCCAGGATAGTTTCCTTCTTCATCCTAAATTCCATAAGCTACTCCTCTACTGTCTTATTAATTAATATATTTTAATAAAAAATAGTAAAAGTAATAAGGGGTGTCTAATATGTTAAAAAATAAAATAATATATTGAAATAAAAAAGAAATATTATTAATTTTGTGTTCATAATTTTACAAGAAAAGAGTTACACAACCAACCTTTTTATGTTTTATTACAACCTAATGAATTATTAAAAAAATATCAACACAAATACGAACATGGAAACTAGCTTAGCTCCGGCCGCCTCCGTATTCCCCCTTCGTTTTCCGCTGGAGGCGGAGCTGCGGTTTACCCCCGTACTAAGTCACGGATAAAAGAAGGGTTTCCGCTGAACGGTTACATGTTTTCTACATCTGATGAGATAGGATAGTCTTATAAAGGTAATCATAGCAAATTCGTGACAAGAAAGCAATTTGCCTTGTTAAGCATATGGTTAAGCACACCAGGACCCGCTGGTCTAAAATCTATGCTTGACTGTTGGTAGTCCATTAGATAACGTACTTCGGGCTGTACATTCAGGCCAAGCAGGAATTTGATAGTGAGCCAACAGGGAAGTTCGACAGGAGGTGTTGAGGGATAATATGGCTACCAATAATAATTTAGAGACCTTGTTAGCGGTCGGGCAGAGCCCATGGTATGACAATATAGATCGGAGATTAATACAGAACGGCAAACTTGAGAGGCTGTTTCGTTCTGGCATTACAGGGGTCACTTCCAACCCGAGTATTTTTGAAAAAGCAGTGAACGGATCTTCGGTATATGATTCTTCCATACAAGAACTGGCTGGGGCAGGTAAGTCACCTGATGAGATCCGTGACTTGATCACCAGACAGGATATTCAATCTGCTGCGGATCTGCTATACGACACCTATAAAGCAAGTGGGGCCAGGGATGGTTATGTAAGCCTTGAGGTGGATCCTGATTACGCTGATGACGCGGAGAAGACCATTGACGATGCGAGGAGAATCCATAAGGAAGTGGCCAGGCCCAACCTTATGATTAAGGTCCCCGGGACCAGGGAGGGTTGTAGGGCCGTAAAGGTCCTTACTCGAGATGGTATCAATATTAATGTTACTCTTCTATTTTCATTAAGACACTATGAAGCGAGCGCTATGGCTTACATAGATGGCATAAGAGAGAGACTTTGGGACGGCAATTCCGTGGAGAAGGTTTGTTCGGTTGCAAGTGTGTTTGTGAGTAGGGTAGATACTAAAATTGATAAGATAGTTGAGGATCTTAGGATAGATCGCCTTAAAGGTAAGATCGCTGTGGCGAACGCTAAGAGGATTTACCAAAGATTTAAGGAATTGTTTCATAAGGGCGTTTTTGCCGACGAGGCTTCAAATGGGGCACGCATACAGCGGGTGCTTTGGGGTAGCACCAGCACAAAGAACCCTGTATATGGCGACGTTAAATATGTGGATGAACTAATAGGCGAAGATACCATTAACACCCTTCCACACGGCACGCTTGAGGCCTTCTTAGACCATGGCACCCCGAGATTGACGATCGAAGAAGATTTGCATAAAGCAAGACAATACCTTGATCTGCTACAACAGCAAGGAATAGACTTGGATAAAATATGTGATGAGATCCAACAGGAAGGGGTAGCTGCCTTCAGCGCCTCTTTTAAGAAACTGATGGATGCTGTTGCAGACAAGGCCGGGTTGTGAAACTCGTAAAGCCTATCGATCACCCTTTACTGGTGCTGCACGCTTTTTTTTAAGTGCCCACCCGGAGAAGAGCCCTATAATTAGCCCAACGACAAGGGTTCCCAGCAAAACCAGAGACCTGGATGCCTGTGTTTTCCAAAAGAGAAATCGTACTTCAACCACCTGGGCATTCTGCACAACAAAAACGACAAAGAGTAAGACCATCACCAGTAAAGCAACACGTTTTGGGGTCATCTTCATCCTCCCGTGGAAATCTAAGTCAAAGCAACTATTGAAATTTACAACGCTTTGTTAGCTTACAGGTCCTTGCTGCTATCCCACCAGGTCAGAAATCCTGACCAGTTCCACCTCTGTCTTGATATTTGGTAGCTCCTCGTTGAGTACTTCCCATGTGGCAGGATAGGGGTGCGCGATTCCAATCGCCTTGCCGTTTTTTCTGGCTATACTGATAAGCCGTTTTATCTGGAAACGGATTGCATTTGGGTCCTGAACGTGGTCCAAGAAGACTTGTCTTTGTGCAAATTTCAGTTTCAACAGGTGGGCCGCCCGCTCACAGCAGGAGCGAGGGCTGGTAAGGCTGTCTATGAAAAACAAATTCCGTCTTTTCAGGATAGTGAATATCTGATGCATTTTTGCCGGGTCTTGGGTAAGCCGGGAACCCATGTGATTGTTTACGCCTACAGCAATAGGGACTGCGTCGAGGTTTTTTCGAAGTTGCTCTAAGAGATCGTCGGGCGCCATTGAGGAAAGGAGTGCGCCGACTCCAGGATCGACCCGGGGATACTCGACGGGTTCCATAGGAAGATGGAGAAGCACATCTCGACCGCTGTTGTGAATTGTTGAAGCAATGCTTTTTTGAAAGGGACTGTGTGGAAGCACTGAAAAAGACATCACACCATCAAGAACCAGGAACTTTGAAGCAATATTTTCATCGTATCCCAGGTCATCGATAATGATCGCGACCATGGGAAGACTTGAAGGTAAGGGTACCGCAGGCTTCTTTTCCCTGAGCTTAACAAAGACAATGCGATGAGTGTGATGTGCGTTGATAGAGAGATCAAGGATTAGCCGTTGTTGGGTTCCAAGGGCAAATCGGATCGATTCGCCTGGTATCCGTTCAGAGAGCCGGGTTAGAAAAGCTTCTTTAATGCTGCTGTGTGAAAGAGTTCTTGGGAGAAGTATGTCGAGTTCTGAAAAATCCCAAAGTCCCTCACTGTCTCTCTTTGGTTCGACTGTTTTGAATGTGACGTCCCCGGCAGGAATATTCAAGGCCAGGAGCGCATCATAGATGCACCGATCTATGTGTTTGATTTCGGTTTCTATGCCCCTGGAAGGATAGGTCTCAAAGATGGGTAATAAAGGTGCATTGGTGTACCTTGAGGTGAACAAGCGATACAGCGCGTAGCCAAAAATTCCCACAAACAACAGGCCAATTATGACAAGCCCCACCTGAGTGGTTTTTTTTTGAGAGGCTTTCTTCTTTCCGGTGCGGCGCTTCTTTTTCGTGGTCCTTGTCCGACTGACCATGGTATCGGTTTAATCCACAGATTTCGCAGATTACACGGATTACTCTAATCACTTGAAGGGCGATGCGAAATCTGTAGGGTTTAATTCCCCGCAGCTTGCCGCGATAGAAAAGATAAA
>JAQYWL010000460.1 GCA_030145035.1 Desulfobacteria bacterium
GCGTGCTTGGCAACCTGCCCGCCATTGCCAGAGACCTGCCCGCCATTGCCAAATATGCTAGCATTTGACCTGCCCGGTGTACCTGGCGTTGGCAGGCGGGTGCCGGCACATAAGCTCAATGCTGTCTCAGGAGTTGGCAGGCGGGTGGCGGGCAGGGTGAAGCGATTTTATAACTTGTTACGTTCCGGTGCTATCCCGGTGGCATTCTCGCCTGTAAATACAAGGCGAAACGATCGGTCCTTAAGGAGGTAAAGTCTATTTCGAAATGTATCTTGACCAAAAGGAAAAATGTCCTTCAGACCACTGGTGTTGACGAAAACCCTGTCTGCGACGTTGCATTTTTCCTTCAGGACATTAAGGAGCTCGCATGCCGAGGTGCCATCGAAATCGCCCATTAGTTTTAGCTCCAGGCTGTTGCTGTTTTGGTGAATGGAGATTCTAAAATTTGATGCCATGACGATATCTCCTTTCTTCAGACGAGTTGGTATTCGGAAATGATGGCTGGACATTCTTTCATCAAAAGCCATGCGCTGCGCCAAATCGGGGGAAATACGTCTTTGCCTCGACCTCCTCATGAGGCGATGGTTTCCGCCCGAGCACATCGGCGATCTTTCCTTTGAGTTCGTCAAGGACAATACTCTTTATCACGTAGCCATCGGCCTGAGACACCCGGGGGTCCTCTACATAGCTGTCGTAGGCGGTAAGGATAATGACCGGCAGGTCGGGATGTTGCCTTTTGATATCACGCAGCACCCCAAATCCATCGAACCCATCCAGATGAAGATCGAGAAGCACCAGATCCGGTCGTGAAGATCTCAGATCTCCTCTGACTGATTCGGCATCACCTGCCGTCGCAACCCGGTACCCCTCAGAGATCAGTTCCTCAGAAAGGAGTTCTCGAACACACGCCTGGTCATCTGCGACTAGAATTTTTGCCATCTCGCACCTCCCGTGTCCGTGTTTCCGCTGCACCTGCTTTCAAATGCACCAAAACCTCGTTAAGCCCCTTTTCAAGTCTCACGGACTCTTCAAAGATGATTTTTGTGTATTGTTTCAATTTTTCCGCGGGGTAGTCACGGCTGTAAATCAATTTTGCGAACCCTCCAATGGCGGCGAGAGGATTTCGCAATTCATGCATCAATTCAAGTGTGAGATCATTGGCGAACTCCAATACGGCCATCCGTTTCTGATCTTGACACAGCCGCCTCTTTTCCATGAGGCGGGCTACACACATGGTGATGTCTAAGCGCCTGAATGCCTTTTCTATAAAATCATAGGCCCCGATCTTGATGGCCTGGACCGCCTTGTCATAATCCCCGTATCCAGTGATAAATATGATATCAGCGTCCGGGAACTTGGCCTTAAAGCGTCTGGAGAATGAAAGTCCGTCCATGTTCGGCAAGTTGATATCAACAAATGCAAAATCATACTTGCCCCCATTCATCCCGGCCAGGGCCTCCAACGGGTCCAAAAAGATCTCGTAGTCTACACCCGATTCTTGCAGCACAGAGCCGATGTACTCACATACGTCCTTGTCGTCGTCTAGAATTAGACTTCTCATCATCCCGCATCTGAAGATTTGATATCCATGCCCTGATCCAACCGACCCACGCTCTTCCGAAGAGGCCTCGGCTTCAAACGGCTTGATGGTAACCGCCGGCATGCTATTGTCCGAATCACCACGATTAAGATCTCAGTGGTTCGACTCTCTTGAGACCTGTTGCTCCAACTTGACCTTTATAAAACTATTGATCCGCAAATCAATGCGCAGAAATACCTATTTTCATATAGGCAAGAATACCTATCTATAGATCTTCACCTATTTGATTTCTGCCAAGTTATTCTTGCGCAAGCCCTAAGAGGTTATTGAGACGTATCCCTTGCGGATGGCGTATTTGACGAGATCGGCTGTTTTCCTGATCTTTAACTTTTTCATAATATTGGCACGGTGATGTTGTACTGTGCGGACACTGATAAATAGCAGGTTGGCAACCTCTTTGCTCGATTTTCCTTCAGCAATGAGCTTTAACACCTCTCTTTGCCGGGTCGTCAATGGCTCAAAAGGCGCTTTGAATCCAGCCCCATGGTATGTTTGGGCTAAATCATCCGCCAACTCAACAGAAAGAAGAGGCGATATGTAGTTTCTGCCACTTCGAATCGTTTTGATGGCAGAAAAGAGCTCTGTGTCGGCATCTTCCTTAACGAGGTAACCATCAGCACCGGCGGATATGGCATGATACAAATATTCCTTATCCTTGTGCATGGTAAGGATGAGAACCTTTACCTCGGAGTTGGCTGTCTTGATCTCTTTCGTTGCTTCAATGCCACGCAAGTTCGGCATAGATATATCGAGGATGACCATGTCCGGGGGCGACTTCTTCAACAGGTCAAGGAGATTGAGGCCGTCGCCCACCTCTCCGACAACTTCCAGATCGGCCTCGCCTTCAAGAATACGCTTCATGCCCTGCCGAAACATCACGTGATCGTCGGCCAGCAGGATACGATAAGGGGGCACTATCGGTTTCCTCCCTCCTACAGCGGAACAGTAAAGGTTATTCTGGTCCCTGTCCCTTCTTCGCTCCATATATCCAGAGATCCTCCCAACATCCGTACACGTTCATCCATGGCTGCCAGACCCAAACCCTTTTCCGTGGATGCTTGGGCGCGGACATATTCCACGTCAAACCCATTGCCGTTATCTTCTACCGCAAAGGAGACTCTACCGTCCTTTTTCTCAATAACAATAGATACATGTGTGGCACGGGCGTGCTTTCCTGTGTTTGCAAGAGCCTCCTGAAAGACCCTGTATATAATGATTTGGGCCTCTTGCGAAAACAAATGCTTAATATCCTCCATCTCAACAGAGGTCTTGATGTCATAATGTCGACTTACATTGTCAATCACCCATCGCAGTGCAGCCGAAAGGCCAAGGTCTTCCAGGATGGAAGGGCTCAAGTCCCTGGAAAGCCTGCGCACATTCTCAATGATTTGATCTACGTAACCGAGAGCATCTTCACAATCTTCTCTGAGCGCTTTCTGATCTTTCCGCAACTTCCTTTCGATAGATCTTAGCTGGAGTTTCAACACGGTCAGGGCTTGTCCCAGTTCATCGTGCAGTTCAATAGAAATCCGCCTTCTCTCTCTTTCCTGGGCTGTCAGCAAATTGGAAGACAAAAACCGGAGCCTTTTTCCCGACTCCCGCAACGCCCTTTCCATCTGCTTCCGTTTTGTGATATCCACCACGTTACCCAGGACAGCAGGCCTTCCATTGTATTCTATCCGCGTGTTTCTCCTGTTGATCCATATGGTCCAACCATCTTTTGTCAGCCCTCTGGCCTCGTATTCCGAGGGCGCCTCTTCTCCCCTAAGCCGTTTTGTTCTTATCTCTGTGGTCAGGGGCCTATCCTCAGGATGGACCAGCCTCCAGGATTCCATTCCCGCCAACTCATCTCTTGAATAACCGTAGATTTCGGCAAATCGTTTATTGGCAAACACTATCTTGCCGTCCTGATCGATGTAAATGCCCGTGAGGGAGTTCTCAACCAGCTTGCTGTATTTTTCCTCCGATCGGTGCAGAGCTTCCTCTGCGCGCGTGCGCTCGGCGATGCGTCTTTCCTGAATCTGAAAGATATCCCAGAACAGACGGACAGCCACATTATCCATCAATCGAACGTGGTCTGGCTTGGTTCGGTAAATCTCATGGATCATGTCTTCACGACCTGTTAGCTCGATAATCATGTCAAGCCCTTTGAGCTTGTGTAGATCCCGGTAGTCCGTTGTTGCAAATATCCGTTTTTCCCGGGCATAGCAATAGCCGACAGCCCTGGGGTTCGTGCAGGCTACCCCGATCAGCCTCATCGGAAGCTGGCTCAGGTTTTCGGCAAATATCATATCCATAATCGCCTTGCACCCAGAGCCACCACCCACAATTGCTACGTTAAACGCCTTGACCTGTTCCATCATTCGATCCTTTTTCAACGGTCTTCATATGAGCTACACAGTCCAAAGTTCTGTCATTCCTGCGGAAGCAGGAATCCATAACCCCTTTCCCCGATCAGGTCGAGGACAAGGATTTTCCTGGATTCCCGCTCCCCGCCTTCGCGGGGACAAGTTTACCCC
>JAQYWL010000406.1 GCA_030145035.1 Desulfobacteria bacterium
CCTGTACGCCTGCCTGTGCGTAGCACGCAGACAGGTCGACCCACGCTTTTGCCTCCAGCTTCCTTCAGGCGCGCATCGCTGCAACCACCCTTGCCTTCGGCTACCCTTCGCCTCCGTCGGGCTGGGTCTGGACTTTGCCCGATACCTGTGTCATAGTATCGGCCAGCACCATTTAGCAGCCGGGCCTTGCCCGGCACACAACATTACGCTGCACCAGATGCCGAAAGCCTTGCGGCTTTGCCGCAGGTGAGCTTTTGGTTATCCGCAAAAAAATATCCGATCATATTGACACCCGTTACGACATAGGTTACAATAAATTTAATGATACAAAAATTCAAACACAAAGGATTAAAAAGGCTATTTGAATCCGGTCACACACTTGGTGTCAAATCACAACATGTAGAACGCCTTCGACGAATTCTCGCCCTTCTAGAGACTGCAGAGACTATTGATGATATGGATTTGTCTGGTTTGAATTTGCACAAATTGAAAGGAAAAAGAAAAGAGACGTGGGCTGTGAAGGTTAGTGGGAATTGGCGTGTCACATTCAATCTCAAAAATGGCGATGTTTTCAATGTAAATTACGAAGATTATCATTAAAGGAGGATATTATGCGTATGCACAATCCGCCTCATCCTGGTGAAATCATAAGAGACTTTTGTGTTGAATCATTGAATTTAACAGTTACAGAAGCGGCGAAATCTCTTGGCGTTACCCGAAAAACCCTTTCAACTCTTCTGAACGGAAAATCAGGTATTAGCCCTGAAATGGCTCTGAGGCTTTCAAAGGTTTTTGGAAGAACACCAGAGGGATGGCTGAGATTACAGCTACAATATGATTTATGGAAAACACAACAAAATGTGGATATTAAACATCTTAAGCGGTTAGCCGCTGCGTGAGTATTAATTTCTGCTGATAACAAATCACTATAGTGGACGGGAGGAAGTAGTGCCGTATCGGATACGGAGTAGCCCCGCCGCTCTGCGCAATTCCTCGTGAGTGATCCCATGTCGTTATGCGAGCCGGATACTTAAAAAGCAGGGGACCAGTACTGGAGGCTTGTTTTGCAAAATGTTGAGAACGTTACAATCGTTTGGTCTGATTATGTCAGGTACAGGATTGACCTAAGGGGGTTTGACCCGCCGAAGCTTGAAGAGATATTGCGGTATTCAGCAGAACGCTATTTTGATACCGTAACGGGTCGCATGATAGCAGTTGGTAAGCATTGGGAGGTTTGCCTATGAATAGAACCAAAATGACATACTTCAAAGAGGAAGATGTGCTGCACCTTGCTATCTCTGATGAGAAAGAGGCGGGCAGTGTGGAACTGAGTCCTAATGTCACAGCGGAGCTGAACGAGAAAGGCGAATTGATTGGTATCGAAATTTTGGAGGCAAGTTCATTTATTCGAGATTCCATACTGGAAGCTGCACAGGCCAAGATGCTAGATTTTGCAGAGTCGCATAACAAATCACTTAACCCGACGCCGTGACATTGTCTGCTACTTCATGCATCTAGCGACGCGGGTTAGCTCAGAGGTTATGCCTGAGACATTGGAGAACTCAAGTGAAATTCAGCGAACTCGTTAAGTTGCTGGGAAAAAACGGGTTTAAAATCGTGAAAGAAAAGGGCTCCATAAGATATTATGGAAAGCCTGGATGGAACAAACTGATTCGCATTGATTATCATGGCACAAAGGAGGTTCCCACGGGTACCTGTCATCTTAAAGGCAGCAGGAATCAAATAATGTTGGAGGGATACCGACATGATTGAATTGCCATATTCATTAGTAATTGAAGCTACTGAAGAACCGGATTGTTTTGGTTTCTATTCTCCTGACCTGGAGGGCTTTTCGGGAATAGGTCACTCTGTAGAGGATTGTTTATATAAAGCAAAGTGGGGAATGAAGGAACACATCACTCTATTAAAAGAACAGGGATTTCCAGTTCCCTCTAAAAGCTCAGATCCTAAGATTATTATACAGAACGAAAAGAAATTGGCTGCTGCCTGACGCTAAAGGGGGACATCCTTAATTATTTAACTTGATTGTATAGGAATTTCCTTTTTCCAAGCGGCGAAGCCGCGCTGTATAGAATCGCGGAGCGATTGTATAACTTGATAATCTCAATTTGAACGGCATCAGTACTGCTGTCACAGCGTCTTGACGGCAAAAAGAAAAAATGACTGGCAGGATACGGACAAAGTACCGGGGATGTTTGGCGAGAATTTTGTGGAAGAAATTGATAAAATATGGCCGGCGATATAAACAATAAAAGGCCGCGGAATCTCCTGCTCCTTGCCTTCCTTATAATTATTACCCTCTTTACAGCATTCCATGAAGGGTATCTCCTATCAATATCTGCCCTCTTCTGGTGCTCGCTCATTGCTGGTTTTTCAATATCTGCATGGCTTGCCTTGAGCATCTCAACCAGACGGCTTCTATCCCTTATGCTCGGTATATTCATCATTGAATATGTCAAAGAGGCCATAGGGATAAGGTCGAGGCTGTGGACTTATCATGGTGTTGGGGGCCATTTCAATTTTGGCGTGTGGGCATGGGTATTGGGGGGCCTGGTAACTTATACCCTGTCAATTAGAGTAGTGATAAGACTCATAAGAAAGCTAAAACTCTCTTTACCCGGATGGTTGAACCCGGTCATTCTGATACTCATATCTTCGTTGATCCCCTTGACCCTGGGTGACTATTGGATTGGGGCAGGAGGCTTCTTCTGGTCATTTTATGCCTTGCTCTTGATAGCAGGCATCTATACATCCGTCAGGATGGAATTTGCTGTCTTCGCAGGTATTGTTATTACCGCCTGGATTATCAGCAATCCCAGTGAGTATTTAGGGTCTGTAAGCAACGGGGTGTGGACCTTTACCCATAACCCTGATTATCCCCCTTTCTTCCTACTCTTTGGTTGTTGGCCTTTAGAGATACTGGCACAATATTCACTATCGGCCTTTTTGGCTAAGGAACCCTTAGATAAAGATACCTTTTACAAATATGGAGGTGAACCATGATTGAGGTGACCAGGGAAGAGAAACACTTAAAGACCTTTATGGTAATAAGTGCCATAACTTATCTTGTGGTGGGGTTTGCCTTTGCACTTATGCCTGAACAAATACTTAGGGCGTTCAACCTAATCTCCCGAATCATAACACCCAGCTTTCCAGAGACGCCTATATCGGTAGAGAAGTTCTGGCTGTCCATGACGTTTTCCATGATGATGACCATTGCTGCTCTGTGCTATATTGCCCAGCATAACATCAGGAAGAACAAGGGTTATGTCATTCCACTGCTCATCTCAAAGTCCGCATCGGCTCTGTCTGCTCTATGCTTCTTCATTTTCTCGGCCAGGTACCTTGCTTATCTGGGCATATTTATAGTCGATGGTTCGATCTTCTGGATAACTCTCTTCTTTTACATCATGGGCAATAAGGCATTCTTTGAAACCCAGACCGCCTATTTAAGAAAAAAGCCGGTCATCCCCAAGAGTACAGGCCCCACAACCGTAGTAGCACTAAAAGGTGATAATAAGTTCGAGCTTTTGGACAGGGTTTTGAACGAAGCGGGATTCTTTGAGGTTTTAGACAGACGCTTTAAGGAGACAGGAAAGTCCAGAGAGGATTTCTCCGTAGTGATCAAACCCAACTTTATGTTTATGCACTCGAAAAAGGACATCTCCACATATACCGACCCCGAGCTTGTGGAGGCTCTCATCAATAAGATCGCTGAAAGGGAATTCCCGAATATCACGATTGTAGAGGCCCAGAGCACCCTTGGGAATTATTACCAGAATAGAGAGGTGGTAAAGGTGGCCGAATATATTGGATATTCGACCAAGAAGAACTACCGGATTGTCGACCTGACGGAGGAGATGGTCCCATACGACTACGGCGGGAGGTTGGGTAAGCACTTTGTGGGACCTACATGGAGGGATGCAGATTTCAGGATCTCCTTTGCCAAAAACAAGACCCACGTATTCTGCCATTACACCCTCACATTAAAGAATATCTACGGCACCCTCCCCATACAGACTAAGTTGAAGGAGTACCACACGAATAGGGAGTACGATTGGCCCACCATAGAGACCCTGAAACACTTTCCCGTCCATTTCGGTCTAATCGATGCCATCTACAGTGCAGATGGACAATTTGGAGTTATAGTAGATCCAAAACCAAACCATACCAAAACAATAATTGGGGGTGAAAACCTGATAGCAGTGGATTGGGTCGGCGCCAAAAAGATGGGCCTTGATCCCGACAACCCCAAAGTGGGACGCTTTCTTCCCCTCGCCTTGGAAGCCTTTGGAAAACCCGAGATCAACTGGATGGGAGACAGGTCTATATATGATCCCTGGCAGAATGTCAGCGAGTTCTTTATTCAATCTCTGGATATCATTGAAGAGGCATATGCCTTCAGCGATTGGTGGTTCTCTGGTCTGACGGCTATGGATAAGTACTTCGCCTTTAAGAAGAAGGCATGGCCAATTCTAATTCTTAGGAAACTGTTGAGGCCATTTAAACGCCTCTTTTTCAGGTACGATTACTTATAGGCATAGGAGTACGTATGAAAAGTAACGAGAAGTGGATGAGGTACCTTCGGTGGGTGTTGCTCTTTCTTGTCTTCTTTGATCTGTCCATAGCAATACCTGCCCTGTTCTTTCCCAAGTGGATCATCGAGATGGGAAAATTAAATTCCGACCTAGTGGTGGGAGCCATGTATCGCAGTGGACCAGTAGAGCCGATTTTTCTTCGTGGGATAGGTATATTATGGTTGCTCGCCGCTTATGTGCAGTACATAGCCTGGAAAGATCCGGCCAAAAGACTTCAGGCCGTCAATATCGCACTTGTTTTTCGTTTTGCCGGCGGGACCTTTGAACTCATCGAGGCAGCCTGGCTCTTGAGGACCGTTCAGTTTGGTGACTCCCTCATCTACTGGGTTCTAGGGGTCTTTGTGGCAGGAGATTACCTGCTGATAGCCATCATGATCGTTTTGTTGAAACGGCTTGACCTGAAGTGGTGGCAGATAGGAGGAAATCCAAAATGAAGGAACAATCAAGAAGACAATCGGACGGAAAGCGGGAAAGCGAGCGGGAAAGGAAAAGCGGGAAAGCGGAACGTCCATAAACATATAAATAACTTCCGGGTAACATGTTAACTGGTTGATATTGTGAGATTATACAAGGCCTAACCTGAAATAGGTGTTGGCAAAAAATCACTCCTCAATGTTGTGGGTATGACCCTTTACGCATGTGGAAATATATAAATATTTTTTTCTATGCTATGTAGTCAAGTTTTGCTTTTGATGTTTTGGTATATAACGTCCGTGACATTTGGACATTTGGGTTGTTTTGTGTTATTTAGGTAAATCCGAATTTCCAAATCACCGGGGCGGAGGACTTATATTGGAGAATCAATTACAGAAATATTTCGGATTCAATTCGTTTAAAAGGGGCCAGGAAGAAGTAATTCTGAAGATAATGAAGGGTGAATCCGTTGTAGCAATTTTCCCCACCGGTGCAGGTAAATCTCTCTGTTATCAACTTCCTGCGATATTGTTGCCTAAAATGACCCTTGTTGTCTCTCCTTTACTTTCCTTGATGAAAGATCAACTCGATTTTCTGTTGGAGCATAATATTTCTGCGGCCCGACTAGATTCAACTCTTGAAAGAGAAGAATACAATGAAGTCCTTGAAAAAGCAAAGAATGGAGAACTAAAAATACTAATGATTTCAGTGGAACGTTTCAAGAATGAACGATTTCGCTATCATCTTCAAAAAATGAATATCTCTCTGTTGGTCATTGATGAAGCGCATTGTATTTCCGAATGGGGACACAACTTTCGACCTGAATACCTGAAACTGCCTGTTTACCAGAAAGAATTCGGAATAAAACAAATACTGTTGCTGACCGCTACCGCAACAGAACAGGTAATCGATGATATGTGCCGTAAGCTGAAGGTCCCCCGTGAAAATGTTACAATTACCGGATTCTACCGTGAAAATCTTTTTTTACAGATAACTCCCACAAATGAATCTGAAAAAAATAAAAAACTGATTCAAAGAATCAATGAATCACCTAAAGCTCTTACCATCGTTTACGTTACATTACAGAAAACCGCCGAAAAAGTTGCGCAATTACTTTGTTTAAACGAAATCAATGCACATCCTTATCATGCGGGAATGAAAAGCGAAGAACGGGAACTTATTCAGAACAGATTTATGAATGGAGAACTGGACTGTGTTGTCGCAACAATTGCCTTTGGAATGGGGATAGACAAAGAGAATATCCGCAGGGTAATTCATTATGATCTGCCAAAATCCATCGAAAACTACAGTCAGGAAATCGGGCGTTCCGGAAGAGATGGAGAAAAATCTTTCTGTGAAATTCTGGCAAACAGAGATAATATCAATATTCTGGAAAATTTCATTTATGGTGACACACCGGAAAAAGATTCTATTTATAAGATGCTTAACAATATAAAACATAATAACGGATTCATTTGGGAAGTCAAATTAACAGCTCTTTCGAATGAACTTAATGTCAGAATGCTTCCATTAAAAACATTACTCGTTTACCTTGATATGGAAGGTATTATCAGACCGAAATTCACATATTTTGAGGAATATTCCTTTAAATACAATTCTCAACCAGCAAACATCATTAATAGTTTTCAGGGGGAAAGAAAGGATTTTGTCACAACTATTATCAATCATTGCCATACAGAGAAAATATGGACTTATGTTGATACGCAGGGAATCCTTAATGACTATGATACAGATCGTAAACGTATTATTACCGCTCTGGAATATTTTGA
>JAQYWL010000252.1 GCA_030145035.1 Desulfobacteria bacterium
CCATGGAGGTGCGATCACCGTTCACAGTGAACTGGAGAAGGGGACTATTTTCGATGTCTATTTTCCCGGGTTTGAAAGTGGCGTTGCACTGGAGGCTGAAATGGTTAAGCCGGCTCCCGGGGGCAACGAACGTATCCTGTTTGTCGACGATGAAGCGCCGCTTGTGCGCATGGGGCAACAGATGTTGGAACGGCTGGGCTACCATGTCTCGGCGCGTACCAGTAGCATGGAGGCGCTGGAGGCGTTCCGTGCGCAACCGGACAGGTTCGATCTCGTCATCACCGACCAGACCATGCCGAATATGACCGGCGTCGAGTTGGCCAGGGAACTGATGCGCATCCGGCCTGACATCCCGATAATTCTCATCACGGGTTTTAGTGAGATAGTCCCACCGGAGAAAGCTAAAAAGATGGGGATCCGCGAGTATCTTATGAAACCTGTGGTTGCCAGCAATTTCGGCAAGGCCATCCGCCGGGCGTTGGATGCTTGATGCCGGGGGAGTTATGCCTACAGTTCGATTCAAATGACTCGGTGACCACATCTCACATTGATATGAAAATTAGGCATTTTTCATTTTCGCCGTAAAGTAGTTTACACTTTTTTACCATCCCATGTTTCATGTTTCATGTTTCAGGTTTCAGTGTTCGGCTCTTGCATTTATTCACACCTGACACCTGGCACCTGATTCGATCTCGCACACGATTTCCGGCAAAAAGTGTAAACTACAGAATGAAGGATGCTGAAAATTACTAAGCAGAGCATAATATTGTTTCCAATAATACAGAGATGCTTGTCATCCGGCAAGGGGTGTTAAAGGAGATAGCAAACCGTGGACCTATTGCAATCATGCTGTAGTTCTCGGGAATTATTCGACAAGGTCTTATCGTGCATACAGCATGTCATTATCGTGACAGACGTTGAAGGTCACTGCCTTTTTACCAACCCGGTTGCTGAAAGAGTGTTAGGGTTCACACCTGAGGAACTCAAAGGCAAAAACCTGTCAATCATTTTTACACCGGAAGATTCAAACTGTCTTTATTCCAATCTACTTTCTATGGCTCATAAGAACAAGCCTTTTGAGGGCGAACTCATGCTCATGCGCAAAGATGGAACTCGCTTTTTTGCTTTCATGGTGTTTCAACCATACTTCGATCCAGGGCAGGGCGAGACCGGAATTGTTGTGAGCATTCAAGACATTGACAAACAGAAAGACATAGAAAAAAAGTTCGGAGATGCCCATTACGAGGACCTGGTGAAAATTGCCAATGGAATAGCACATGAACTGAGGAATCCTTTAATGGGCATAGGGGGATGCATAAAGAGGCTTTATGAGTCATGCAGAGGCGGTGACGATAGTGACAAATATTATGACCACATCATTAATAATGTAAAAAGAATTGAAGGCCTGATAAAGAAGGTTGAATTCTTTGTCCGTCTTCCTGGACCCTGTTTTACGGAAGAATCCATAGTGGAACGGATCGAAGCAGCCTTACAGCCCTATCTTGCACAGATAGAAGAGCAGAAAATTGATTTGACTGTAAACATGGAGGAAGTAATTTTACGTACGGAGAAAAACCTTGTCTTCAGTGCGTTCTCGATCTTGATGGAAAACGCCCTGGATGCTCTCTCCGCGGGAGGCAAACTTTTGATTCACAGCGAGACAAAGGGCAATCAATGTCAGATACATGTCATCGACACCGGTTGCGGTATTGCACCAGAAGACCTCCCGTATATCTTTAATCCGTTCTTCAGCACCAAGGCAGATGGAGTAGGAATAGACCTTGCAGTGGTGAAGCGGATTGTCGACAGTCACGGAGGTCAAGTTGAAGTGAGATCAAAACAGGGAGAAGGTACTACCTTCCTTTTGATGTTTCCATTAGAACGACGCCGCTCCATACGTGCTTCTCGTTTGCAAGGTTAAGGACGAAAGTTGGTGGCCATCAATCACGGCAAGCAATCTTGGACTTTTTTTACGTAAACCTGCTTCATTTTGAATATCTCAAGAAGATAGAGGATATGGTTCAAAAAGGGGCGGATCTTACCAGGCGGCTTTGAGGTCTGGAGATTGAACGAGAGAATAGAGAGGCGAAGGATTGACCATGCCGAAGATTCTGATTGTGGATGACCAGCGATGTATCAGAGAACTCCTTGCCGAAGAGCTTGTCGGTGAAGGGTACCAGGTTCAGAGCACAGGCAATGCCGAATCGGTCAGGGATTACCTGAGATCTTCACGGCCGGACCTGGTGCTTCTCGATCTGTATCTGAACGGACCCGATGGATGGGAGGTGTTGCGTGACATCAAGAGGCAAGATCCTCATCTGTCCGTCATTATTTTTACCGCTTATGACAGTTTTGTGGATGACCCCCGGCTGTCTGAGGCCGACGGCTACGTGATAAAAAGCATCTGCCTCGATGAACTCAAACAACAAGTGGCCGATGTTCTAAATCGGAAAACCGGCATAGAGAAGAAGGAGGTGCAAGCATTATGGCACAGAGTAAGGAACACAAGAGATTTCCGATCTTGGTCGTTGACGATGAACCGGAGATTGTTGAGGCTTTGATCGATTATCTGGATGAGTATGATGTCGATTATGCCTATGATGCCGATAGTGCACTTGACAAGATTGATTCGGGCAGATTCAAGATCGTGCTGGCCGATATTATGATGCCAGGGTTAGACGGCATCGAACTTTTAAGACGTATCAAGGACAGGAATCCGGGTATTCAAGTAATCATGATGACCGGACAGACAACAGTGATGAGAGTATCAGAGTCCATGCAGGAGGGGGCCTTGAAGTATCTCTTAAAGCCATTTGATAATATCAGTGAGGTGGATAGGGCCATTGATGAGGCAATCAACAAGCTTAAAGAGTGGGAAGATGTTTTTCGTAAGACGCTACTGGCGAAAAAGACCGGGTAATGTGAAATACTCTAGTACTCCACTACTCTTTGGGGTCATCACCATGTCAACTTCGTTTTTGATAGATGGTTCTTTGGGGTGCGTAGCGGGTTAACTGCTGCGGGTGAATATCGGGATGGGCGTTTTCCCAAGTTTTACGACCCTTTAGCACGCCGCTGGTGATGGGAACCCTCTGGATAGTCTGGTCAACTATTCGCCTCTGCGATCCCGACGGTAAACCAGCCACCCCTCTTTTAGAATTCAGAAAAGGACTGACGAAGGGTTTTTTCAGAGGAGATTTAACGTGGATAAAATAATTGTGGAGAAAGAAAGGGACCCTCCAGTTTTGCAGGTTTCAGTTTGAGGTTCCACGGGTCCGCTACAACGCTCAATTCCTCACAATCTTCATCTATCTTCGACTTTCTTGCCATCATGAACCGTCTCTAAAAGGATTACTTAGCAACTGTAGAACTAAAGAGCGCCCAAACTTTCAACAACTATGTTGATTCCTCAAACAAAGGATCAGGTTCCCTATCCAGCCATTCCATTATTTTCACTGGCTTTTTACCTTTGGCCCTTTTCAACAGTGACTTGTATTGCTCCAGGTCAAAGGCTCTTCTGTGCTGC
>JAQYWL010000449.1 GCA_030145035.1 Desulfobacteria bacterium
AAAGGATGTACAGAGGCCGCCCATTGGAACGAACGATGACAAAATCCTCTATGTCTTCATATTTTTTCTCAATAATCCCATAGACGATGTCTTCAAAACTAACAAAGCCTCCCACACGAGGCACCTTCAAACGAATGGTGTACGCCGTCCCGGCCGCTTCCTTTTCTGCAATCTCCTCGGGTGCTAAATTGCGACAAGTGCCATCATACTGTAACGCGGTCTTTTTCTTGCGCGCCTCTTTGCGCTTTCGATCAAGGTCCTCTTTTGTACAGAAACACTTATAGGCATGACCCGACTCAACGAGTTTCTGTGCGGCCGCCACATGCTCCTTGATGAACTGAGACTGGAAATAAGGGCCTTCATCCCAGGTAATCCCCAGCCATTTCAGGCTTTCAATAATCCCCAGAAGAGATTCTTCAGAAGACCTTTCCGCGTCAGTATCCTCGATCCTCAAGATCAACTTGCCGCCTGTCTTTTGAGCAAAAAGCCAGTTAAATATGGCTGTCCGCGCACCGCCGATATGAAGATATCCGGTCGGGCTCGGAGGAAAGCGTGTTCGAACCTTTTCCACGTTGTGGACTCCCTTGGTTGTAAAATTAGTCTCTTTGTTGCCAGAAAATTCGTAGCTGAGCAGTGCGCTATTTTCATCTCTCACCC
Source organism: Desulfobacteria bacterium (assembly GCA_030145035.1). Taxonomy (GTDB): domain Bacteria; phylum Desulfobacterota; class Desulfobacteria; order Desulfobacterales. The sequence goes on from JAQYWL010000449.1 coordinate 658, forward strand.
CGGTACAGTCGTTCCTCCTTACGGGGCAGGCAGAGCCCACAGAGCCTCAGAGTTTCTTAAGCTGAATTGCTGAGAGGGCAATTCGTCTTAAACTGCGATCCTGCTGACGCAGGAATTTCTGTCTGAGCATAAATGCCCCGTCAGGGGCCGAGCATTTGGCCTGATTTTTCGTCCCTGCCCTGTTAAATGCTTGCCCCGTTGAACGCGGGGTATATTCAACTGGGGCGCAGCCTATTTAACCGGGGTCAAAAAATCAGGCCAAGAAATAATCGCCTCAGTGATCTCCGTGAGCTCAAGCGACTGCAAGGAGCGGGCGAGAGAACCATCCCTAGTTCCGGCCTGTCCGCGTCTTATCAATAGACTATAAAACCCGCATATCCCACAACCTGGGCATAATCGCCGGTCACATTCCCTGACGTGGCATACTGGACCAACTCTGCCTTGGTTGCACCCAGTACCTTGCACGCCTCGAGCACGATAGTCGTAGGAATCACCCCGCACATGGATATCCCGTGCCGGGCTACGGTCTCATAGAGTCCCTTGGCGTCCAAATCAAGGATGCGATCGATGGCCAACTTATCTTTCGCTTTAGCCGATTCCTGTGACTCGTAATGAGTCATATCCGTGCTGGCCACCAGAAGGACTTCTTTGCCGTAGTCCTGAATCCCCTGTACCAAGGCCTGACCAACCTGTTGACACGCATCGCAAGTCAGATGCGACAAGGCGATCGGTACAATGCTCACTTCAGGCCGCAAGAATTGAAGAAATGGCACCTGAACCTCGATCGAATGTTCCATGGCGTGCGCGTGAGGATCATCCTTTATCTTCACCCCGGACGTCGAGACCTTCAGAATCGATTCGGCCAGAGCCTTGTTGATCGGAACCGGCCCCATTGGCATGTCCCATATCCCGGAAGTACTTAGAGCGACAGCAGCCCCAATGCCCCGATGGTTCGGCCCCAGGATCACCATGTCGTCCGGGATGCGGATTTGAGAAAAAACTGCACCGGCCACCTCACCGGAATACATATATCCCGCATGCGGTGAGATGGCAGCCAGCACCTTTCTTGGCTCTGGTACCGGTCTGACAAATGTAGTCAGTTGCTCTTTCAACCGACCCTTATCACCAGGATAGAACATGTTGGCTACAGCAGGCGTGCGTGACATGGGTCACCTCCATTTTGGCCTTTTTACGAGACCATCCATTTTGTTGTTCGGGGAGCATAACACAAATGGATCATTGGGACAAGGTGTGAAGGTTCCTGTTGGTGTTTGCAATACGGGAGAAAAGGGGTCTTAAAGGGCTTGACAAAACTATTTTTTTGTCTATAGTAGGTCACTCTGTTTTTATTCTTTGTAGTAATACCACTAAAATACATGAAATACTAATAGGTTAGCCACTACTTTTTGCTGCATACGATTGATTTTTTGTAAAAATTAGAAGTCAATTTAAGAAGACACACGGATCGTAAAAACTTAGGAGATTACGCATGGCCTTACCCAAGCGCAAGATTTCCAAATCAAGAGGTCGCAAGCGACGGACCCATCAAAGGCTTACACTTGCCAACCTGTCGACCTGCCCCCAGTGTAATGAGCCAAAGCTTCCACACCATGTCTGTCCGAACTGCGGCTACTACAAGGGGCGTGCGGTGATCGAAACTGAAGAAGTGTAGTTGCCCCAAGCAACATTCGCATATCAGGAGCACCAAGCGCAGAACTTAAAAGCCCCACCCTCTTGAAGGCCTCCGGCTCGTATAGCCTACGCTTCGGAGAGGGGAGGGCCTGCCCTGTTAAATAGGGTTCCCTTCGGGAAATTTAACAGGGTGAAGGTGGAGGGTAAAACAGGGATTTACCTCAAATGCCAACAGACATTGGAAATAGAACAAAAGATCTGGCAGGGCTTGACTCTGAATCGAGGCAAATTGTCCTTGATACCCTTGGACTTGTCAGGAAGCGCCTCCTGCCCAAAGAGAAGATACTCGAACTTGACAAGAAGGAGGAGTTCCCCGAGGAAATCATCAGAGAAATGATGGGTCCTGATATCGGGCTGCAACTTTTATTCATCCCCGAGGAATACGGCGGCATGGGCGGTGGCGCCAGAGACAGCTGTGCTCTGATAGGGGAGATGTCCAAGATCTGTCTGGGTGTGGCCACGGCATTGTTTGCCGTTCAGCTCGGTGCAGATCCGATCCTGTTTGCCGCCACCGAAGAACAGAAACAGGAATGGCTGGGCAAGATCGCCGAGGGTGATGCCTTGGTCGCATATGCTGTAACCGAAGCCGAGGCCGGAAGCAACCTGGCTGCCCTCAAGACCAAGGCCGAACCTGTCCGGAATGACTCCGGACAACTCACCGGATATGTTATCAATGGAACCAAACAGTTTATCTCAAATGGCGGATTTGCTGACTTTATAACCGTTTTGGCGAAGACCCCGGAAGGACCGACCTTTTTCATTGTAGAAAAAGGGATGGAAGGCTTCCACCAGGGTAAGGGGGAAGACAAGCACGGGATTCGCGCATCCAATACCTCTCCCCTCACCTTTACCGATGTATTTGTCCCGGTTGAAAATCTCATTGGTGGTACGCCGGGACTGGGGCTCAGGCAGGCCAACTTGGTCTTCGGGCACACTCGTCTCATGGTGGCAGCTATGGGTCTTGGCGCAGGTGAAGCAGCTCTGGACATTGTCATAGATTACGCCAAAAAACGGGTTCAGTTTGGAAGCCCGCTTTCGGAAAAACAAGGATATACCCACAAGCTGGTCGTCCCTAACGCAGTGCGACTTGAGGCCGCTGCTGCTTACATGGACGAACAAGCCACCAGGTTGGATGCCGGCGAAAAAGATCTTCAGGTGGAGGGTTCCATTGCAAAATATTTTGCCACAGAAGCAGGCAACAAGGCCGCAGATGACGCCATCCAGGCCCTGGGCGGGTATGGTTACATAACCGAATATGAGGTTGAAAAGATCAAGCGGGACGTGAAGATCACGTGCATTTACGAGGGCACCAGCGAGATTCAGCAGAACATTATCAGTACTTTCAGGTGGCGGACGACCGTGAAGTCTAAAGGCGACTATTATGGGGCCATGGCACAAGAGATGGAAGCCCTTCATTCATCCGTGCCTGAGATCGGTGCTGCGACATACGCGTGGGCACCAAGGGCCTTGAACGAAACCATCATGCTTGTCCACAACCATAGGCTCACCAAGCAGCAATACATCATGTTTTGCCTGGCAGATATGATGACCTGTATTGAGGTAGGAATCAGCCTGGCAAGAAAGGCTAAGCGACTGATAGAGGACAGATCATCCCAGGCAAAAAAGATCGTCATCATGTGCAGAATCTTTGCCAGTGAGGTGGCCGAACTGATTACCAGAAATACCATCAAGATTGTTACGGGATCAGGTCTGGCTCAGGAAGAAATTCCGTCAACACTGAAGGAAAGAATTGGCTACGAAGGATTCACGGCAAGATGCAGCGGGCTCATCCGGGACATGGATGCGGTTGCCGACATCCTGTTTGGGAGGGAATAGTACACTATTTCGGCATCCTTCATTTTCGCCATAAAGTAGTTTACACCTATTGACCAGTGTTCAGGTTTCAGTGTTCAGGTTTCAGGTTTCAGTGTTCAGGTTTCAGGTTTCAGGTTTCAGGTTTCAGGTCTTGCTTTTTCAGTTCCTGACACCTGGTACCTGACACCAAAAAGTAGGAACAAAAGAACTTATCTCTTGGCGCCCGCATCCTTGATAAGTGTAAACCGAGGAATGAAGGATGCCGATATTTGATTTCAATTCCACAATCCGCAATCCAAAATGTGAAGTTATCATGATCCCTTCTATTGACGATCACCTGTCCGCCCTTTACCGCCTCAGACGTTTTGGGATCAAGCTCGGACTGGCCACAATTTCCCGCCTGATGAGGGGGATAGGAAACCCTCAGGATCGTTTTTCTTCCATCCACATTGCAGGGACCAACGGCAAGGGATCGATTGCTGCCTTCCTGTCTTCGGTCCTTGCACATGGAGGATATAAGGCGGGCCTTTACACTTCCCCCCATCTTGTTCGCTTCAACGAGCGAATACAGATCAATGGACGTCCCATATCGGATAAAGATGTGGCACAAGTCGCAGAAGCGGTTCAGCGGATATACACCCAGGGGGAGCCCCCGACCTTCTTCGAGTGTGCCACGGCGATGGCCCTTTACCACTTCGCCTCAGAAAGGGTGGATTGGGCTGTCCTTGAGACGGGTATGGGCGGCCGGTATGACGCAACTAACGTGGTGCATCCCGAGGTCAGCATCATTTCCAATGTCAGCATGGAACATCAGGAATATCTCGGGAACACTCTGGCCGAAATCGCTCGCGAGAAGGCAGGCATAATCAAGAGGGGTGCCGGTGTTGTTACAGGAACCCGGCAGAAAAGCGCACTGCGGGTCATCGAGCAGGTGGCTACAGAAAAGGAAGTGCCCTTGTACAGGCTCGGAAAAGAGATCCGGATTCGTAAAGATAAGGAGGGGGTATTCACGTATCTGGGCATTGATCGCCGCTGGCCCCGCGTCAAAATCGGTCTGATCGGGGACCACCAGGTCACCAATGCGGCACTGGCCCTGGGGGCCCTGGAGCTGCTGTTGAAAAAAGGGCTTCACTTGACGGATGAAGCGATCTACGCCGGCCTTGCCACTACCTGCTGGCCCGGGCGTCTTGAGGTTCTCTCAAGAAAGCCGTTTATCCTTTTGGATGGTGCACACAACCCGTCCGCAGTAAGGACCCTCAAGAAGTTCCTAAAAAACTCAAATGCCTTCCGGCGGGTGACCATGGTGGTGGGTGTTTTAGAAGATAAGGCATGGAAGCCCATGCTGCGAGACCTCGCTGATGTTGCCGATCGTATGATTCTCACCAGGCCCCGGTATGAGCGTGCTGCCGATCCCTACGAATTGGCATCATTTGTGCGTCCTCTAAAACAGGACATTGTGGTCATACCTCATTTGCCGGAGGCCGTATCCCTTGCCCTTGAACAGACCAGTGCCGCAGATGCTGTATGCATCACCGGCTCCCTTTACACGGTGGGTGATGCCAGGGCCTATCTCAACAGTATAGGAACTTCCATCTTGAAGCGGCGAAGCCGCGTTATATAAAAGCGCGAAGCGATTTTATTGAGGGTACCGATGCTTCTTGCTGATACTTATCTGGATAGGATTGACTTTTTGAGATACCTCCCTCAAACCGATTGTGCAGAATGCGGGGCCAAAACCTGCCAGGAGTTCGTCGAAGATTTAAAGCGAGGCGAGAAAAAGCCTACGGATTGTCCTCATCTCTCCGAAACCCTCTATTACCCTTTTCAGATTGCCCTAAATGCGGACAATCTCCTGCCGAAGTTTCCGTGCCTGACGGCACCCCGTCCGGGCCAGACCGGATTGGTGGAAATCAATGCCCCAGACGATGATACTCCCATCCTGATCTCGGGAAACCATATGCATACACAAGATGTACTGATGTCCATCCTCAGCACCACGAGGAGCCCTTTTTTTCTCCTGTTCACTGACACAAAGGGAAATACTGTCGATATGGCCGTAATCTATAAGACCTTAACAGCCGAGCAGATCAGGACAGAGGTTCTCAGCTCAGGGGTTCTGGAGAAGGTGTCTCACCTAGATATCATCATCCCCGGCCTGGCTGCGGCCGCAGGCGATGAGCTTAAAAGTGCGACAGGCTGGAACGTCATCGTTGGCCCAATCTGCGCTGCGGAATTGCCGCTCTTTTTGGCAGATCGCTGGCTTCCGCCTGAGGCCTGATCGACGGCATCCTAAGTTGGCGTTTTCCAGGCTGCTGCCCAAATCGCGACAACGCCCTCTTCTCTTTGTTCCTTCATTCCGGTAAGACAACCAAAAAGAGATGGACGGGAATCATGTAAATATGGTTGGTTTCATCGATTTTTAATAGGAAAAGACCTGGCCCACTCAATGTATGAAATCACAGCATCCTTAACCTCTGCGGCATCTCTTAAGCCAGCGATATCGAAAGCAAAATAAAATATCGATCGGGGATCAGCCTCTTCTGATGTTATCAGCTTCCTAATGAACTTTTTCAGGATAGTGGTTTTTCCAACCTGCCTTGGCCCCCTGAGAATATACAGCCGATCTTGCGTAAGGTTAATCGTCTTTTCAGCGGGGTGGATCATGGGAAAGGGTGCATCAGCAACGGCCCTCAAATGAAGGTCAGTATTCAGGGCATCCAGGCTATCCCACCATCTGTTCTGTTCTCTGAGCCGAACCAGTTCCATGTTTCAATTCGGTGACACAAATATGCATATTTGTGTCAAGCTAATAGCACAAACTCACATTTAGGTCAAATAGGATTTGGACACAGGCAGTGAGGGCAGATTTCACCATAGCCCTCAGAATAGAATCAGCCGTTTCTCGTTTGACAAATCCCTGTCATTCAAAAACCATCATTCCAATATTCCCTGGCCCAGACTGGGATTATAGGCTCAGTAGATTAAGTTAAGCACGTCGCGCCCCTGGCCCAGACCCTGGCCCAGACCGGGATTTATTAGCTTATAGCCCATAGTAAGCATGTCGCGCCAGGGCGGGCCGGGATGACAGGGATGACACATCCGTCCAAGGCTGTCGCGTCAGGGCAGGCGGGTGGCGGGCAGGCATCATTCCGGCACGAGGCAAAAATTCAAGCCTCAAAAAAGCTTATACATTCAATAGGTTGTAGAATTGCCGAGACGTTTATACGGCTGCGCGGGCATAAGACTCAAAGCAGTATAAGAATAGGGTGGGGTGCAGAACGTGCGTTACCCTTATGTATGATCGGTCACGTGACGTAGCGCATTTTCTCCTGATCAAATGGCATAGCGCTCTCTTCAAGCAGAATCTCAGGCAATTTCTGCACCAACGTTCAGGGTTTACACCTTCCAGAGTATTTGCTCACCAATATCTGGCCCAAGAGCTTGACACATCTTATGATATCCATTAGATAGTACTCTCCCTTCCAAGATCAATTGTGGAAATAGTAGCCCGGGAGGTATGAATGATGAATAGAATATCAACCCTTCTTGCCGGTCGATTCTTGATTTCTTCAACAATTTTCTTGCTCCTGATTTTGTCCCAGGAGATTTTCGGCCAGAATCTCAGGGCTGTTGATGTAGTCCCAGACCAGGAGAAGCGTTCCTGCATTCAGACCGTGGACGGCTATGCCTACCTTTCAGAAAATATGACCTTGGGTGAGACTAGGGCGACTGCTTTTGCCAATGCCAAAAGACAGGCTCTGGAGGCAGCAAGCACGTACATACAGTCTAAGACCAAAGTCAAGGATTTTGAGGTAGAGTACGACCTGATATGGTCCGATTCCGAAGGTGCTGTCACCATACTGGAGCAGGAAGACCATGGGGTGGAGGACAACACTCGTTATCATGTAAAGAAAGGGGATACAAAGAGAATTTCTATGCCTATACGGAAGGATTAGCTAAAAAGTATAATATTGGCAAAATGGGCGAAGAAAAACTCGATGCATTTCTCCATGACAGGGATTGAAGAGGATTTTTGTTTTGATTCATTCATAACAATGAAAAGTGAGAGGGATATATAATGCAGATAGTCATAGATATGCCCGACCGCTATCTTCTTAATGTCAATGCTGAGGAAATGGCAAAACAAGTCAAACTTTACACTGCGCTTGTTATGTTCCAATCCGGCCAAATATCTGCTGGTGCTGCCTGCGAGCTTGCTGGGGTAGATCGCTATAGCTTTTTGGCAGCATGCAAAAAGCACAGCATCCCGGCAATTGACTACGAAGAAGACGAGATTGAGATGGAACTGGAACGTCTTAGTAGAAGGGAAAGCTGATGCTTATTGTCGCTGATAGTTCTGCGCTGGTAGCACTGGCAATTTGCAAGTGTATAGATGTGCTCGACAAGGTATTCGACAAGGTGAATGTCCCTCAGGCGGTTTTTGATGAAGTAATCATACCCGGTAAGTCCGAAGCAGAAATGCTTCGCGATTATCTTGAAGGAAAAATTGTTAATATTGATTTAGCGGGTTTTGTCATAGATGCCGGCGGACTTGGTCGCGGCGAACTCGAAGCGATGGCATTATACAAGAAACTACAGGCCGACTTCTTGCTTATTGACGATAAGAGAGCGAGAAAAGTCGCGCGATTGAACAATATCGAGATTATTGGAAGTCAGGGGGTACTTCTCTTCGCCAAACAGAAAGGTTTGATTAAAAACATCAAGCCACTTCTCGACAAGTTGCTCACTTCGGACATTTATATCAGTCAGCGATTGATCAAAAAGACACTACGGTTGGCTAACGAAACCAAGTGTGAGTAGAATACATTCATTACAATCCAGTAAAACACGGATTGGTGAAAACGCCAACGAATTGGGAATATTCGAGTTTTCACAGGTATCTACGTGATGGTATGTATGATCCGGAATGGGGACTGGGTGATGAACTACCCCGCAGCAAGCTGCGGGGTAGTTCATTTGGGATAATCCCTCAGCTTGATGGGCTTCCACGAGTCCATCAGGCTTCATCCACGAAAAACACTCTTCAAAGATGGACCTTATCCCTTTTTCCCTCTGGCGCTTTCTTTCATTGAGGCCTTTTGGAGGCCATTCGGGGGCCGTCTCCCCATTGAATGGCCGTTTTTTCTATTGCCGAATTCGGCCGTTGGTGCTAATTTGTCTTGACCAATGGCCGTGATTCTCGTATGGGCCTGCGTGGAGGAAAGGACAAATCAATGCAATTTCTGGGTAGAGTACAGGAGAAAGCGCTCCTGCGTAGCTGGGCAGGCGGTGTGTAACCTGGCTTCT
>JAQYWL010000093.1 GCA_030145035.1 Desulfobacteria bacterium
TATGGAACAGAGGCTCGGCCTCCTTTATCAGCTCGCAGGTCCGATCATGAAGCTTGGCAAGCCTAATCTGATAGTCGGCCTTGGAGACAGGGTCGGTCATGAGACGTAAATTAGCCATAGAGATATGATAAGCACCCCGGCCTGCAGCGCCAAGAAGTTCACAAACCACCTGAAGGTCTGAAAGAAGATGCCTTTTGCACTGTTCTGCAGCCACAGAGACACAGCTTAGCGCTTTATGGGCCTGTTCTAAAATCTTCATTGGACATTCAATGGCTTGCTTAAGGGCTTCCCCAATCTCTTCCTTCGTTTTGCCGGAGGCTTTTGTTTCCTTAAGAAACAGATAGCTCTTTCCGTCCTCATCACGAAGCTGGTAAAGGCTCTCGGACAAAGTTGACACTTGGTTAAGCAAGTCTCCCCAAAGCCAAGGTTCGGAAACGCCTGAATACCGCCGCATCTCTAATCGAACAATTTTTTCAAGAAGCGCAAGGCCCACAGATCCTGCATAAGCTGCAGCCGAACCACCTCCCGGGACAGGCTGATTCGGGTTGGAAAGAGCTGCGATAAAAGAATCATGCATAATAACCACTTTAGTTCGCTTGGCCCCGCCTGCCATTGCAAGGCACGAGCGGGCAGGTCACAATTGGCCTCCGGCCCTTAGGGCCTACGACCCGGAGGGAATGCTGGAATATTGGAACAATTGATTTGACTCCCATTCTATTGCTTCAATACCCATCGGTCATTGATCTTTTGTCGAGTCTCAAGATGCAACCCCGATGGGAGATCAAGCTTGTCGCGCAAACCGATCAACGCGTTTCCGAATTCATTCTCATTCGAAAGGCGCGAGCCGGCTACGTTCTGTCTGAGGTAAATGAACAATCCCTGTACAACAGGATCCTTATTTTGAAAATGCGAAATAAAATAGGATGTGAAGCGACGCTGGTCATTGGTCAGTTTCTTACTGTATACCGAGCATGACAAATCGGCCAACCGCAAACGCCATGCAGCAACCAGGGGACGAGACTCCACGGGAAGACTCTGGGCAATGTGAATGATTCCTCGCTTAATATCCTTACGGATCTCATCATAGAATACATCGCTGATTGGAAGCATTCCAGTATCAGTGAACAGGTGATGAAGTATGTATGTGTCATCAACAATAGTTCTAATTTGCTTTACGAGATCCTTTATTCCCGGATTAAGATTCGGGTGATTTGCGGGACATGCGAGAAGCGGAAAGCGGTCATGAAACTGCATTCTAATGCGAAGCAACTCGTGTGCGATATCCACGAATTCGTCAGCAGCGCTTTTGTACCTGATTTCAACGTGCTGTGACTTGTCATCGAAGTCCATCCGTGAGCGCTCGGTCATTCCATCATCCTGGATGAATACTATCGGCACGACAATAGAAACATGGGTGTAGAGTTGTTTTGTGTACTCAGTCTTAAAGTTGTAAGTCATCTTTACATCTCAATATTAGTTGTTAAACAGAAATCTTCGGGCTATGTGGAATTTCTTATTTCAGATGTTCTTCCGTGTACAAGGAGAGTTCGATCATCCGTTCAAGGAGTTCGTCTGTGGGCAGTCCTGGAAAATTGTGACGAACCAGTTCTTTGCAGAACAGGTGGCAAATATAGCGGAGCTTGCGGCTTTTCTGTTTGCCGGCATACACGAAGTCCCTGTGTCCGTTGTTGATTACGATGACATTTTTGTCCACGTCGAATTTTGAACGCCACATTTCTCCCGGAGCCCGACGATACGTATACCCCGGCAGCCCTTTGCGCGTTCCTCCGGCCCCGGCCGATGGGTCCATAAGTGAATCGGTGATGGTTATCAGGGCCTCATCCGTGCATTCCGTATCCCCCTGGCGCACGACCACCCTCAAAGTGGTCAGGCACGGCTCTGAAGGCGCAATAAAAACCACTGATTCATCATCGCCGCCCTGGAGTTGACCCTCTCCATCGGTTATTTCCCAGCGATATACCAGCTTCTCTAAAACTGTCCGCCGTGAGCGATCCCGGCAAACCGCACGATATTTCTTGCGATTGTCAACCGGGACCACGCTTGACTTGGGCGAGATCAGTACACTGAACAGCGGTCCGGCAAACTCAAAAAACTCCATCTGCCTTCTTTGATCGCCGTTAAGTTCCGGGGCGGCTTCGTGCGCCTCACCTTCCCGGCCATCCTCCTCACGGGCAGCCCCAATCATCGATCCCGTAGAAAAAAGAGACGCCTTCTTTTTGCCTTTTCCGCTATGAATATCGAACCAATCATATTCTTCCTGCGGAAGACGCAGAAACGCCTCCCTGAGAGCGCGTTGCACCTTGCGCAGAATTTGACGACTGGACCGTTCCTCTTCCGCCTTGCGCTGCTCTTCGATCACCTGCTGCAGACACTTTTCAACCGGCTCCATGGCCTTGCAAAAAGCGTCAAACCGTTCATCACGAATGATTCCCTGACGAGTCCCCGGCGTAATATTAAGGAACGAAGCATCAAGAATACCCTGAAGGTACCCAGCGGTCCACGGCTCTTTCTGAAAATGATCGAGTTCGACAATGGACGGCAAAACCCGCGTACCGCGTCGATACAATCCCACCTGGTTGGTGGAAGCGGGATCGCTGAGATACAGTTCCAAATAGATATCACCCGGTGGGGTCTCGGCAGGTCTCAGGTCATGGAGCAGGCGCCCGGTAAACTGTCGCGGAACCACAAGATGCTCTGTCCGGCTTGTCCGATCCACAACCTCTATTTTTACTCCCGACTCCTTGATCCGGTCCCTGAGTTCGGACGCAAGATAGCGTTGGATCTTCTCCCCGGTCAAGAGCCGCAGCCCCGGCAACAGGGGATAGACCATCAGGTCTGTTCCCTTGAAGGGGATCAATACACGTTTCTTGAAAACCGAGAATTCCGGTGCGTTCTTGGCCATGGTCATCTCGTATGTGCTTCCATCAGCCCCGCAACAGGTAATACTGAGGTTCTGGCCGACAGTCCAGAAACTGAGGAGACCGATACCGAATTCGCCCTGAATTCCCTCTGCGCCCTTGGCCTTTAACCGTCGCTTGACGGAATCACAAATGTGCGTTGCCACGTGCCGAAAATCGGGCAACCCTTTTCCATCTCTGGGTATTCCTTCACCGTTGTCGCTGACCTTGAGATAGAATTCACCTTTCTTCTTTCCTCTCGTGATAACGATGTACCTGGCCCGTGCATCAATGCTGTTTTCCACAAACTCGGCTACTGCTTTCAGCGGATTGGCTTGGGAACTGGCAATGATGCTGATCGCATTCCAATGATCCGCTCTGCGTAACTTTCCGGCACTTGCGCCTTTTTTTCTTTTTTTTAGAGTGGATCTGGCCATTACTGATCTCTCGGTTCTTCTGCTTTGTTGTTCCTTTGTTTCAATTTTATAAACTCCATCTGCATAAAAAATGGATTAGATTTTGCTTAGATCATTTTAAGGGGAGAATGTCAAACTAATGCTTTAATCCAAGCTTGACCCAAGCCGAAAATAAGAGACCTTTGAAAAATGCCCAATTTTGTTCAAGGCCAAGGAAGGCGAAAATTTTAACCACCGGAATACATGGAGTATTTTGAGGATTAAAATTTGAGCCTGACGCAGGAATTGGTCAAAAGGGGGCGTTTTGCAAAAGTCTCATGATTTTTTCTTTGTTGATGGTCGTACATCAAGTATGATGGTGTAGTTTGGAAAAACAGGGTAAACGCGTACTAAAGCCCTTCAAA